>JAGALN010000020.1 GCA_017625185.1 Clostridia bacterium | reverse complement strand
TATCTAAAAAGAGAGAAAGGATGGTAAGGATGAAAGGATTGATTTTTTCCATTACAACCGGGCAGGGACATAACCAGACCGCTAAGGTTATGGCAGAAGAGCTGGAAAAGAAGGGTGTCGAATGCAAATATATGGATGTCTATGAGTATATTCATCCAAGGCTTTCCGAATCTCTCTCCAAGCTCTACCTCATGTCCACCAAGAATATTCCCAAGATGTACGGGACCGGGTATCGGATGATGGAGCTGCGAGAGGCGGGAAATTCCCATGTTTTGCCCAAATTGACCAATACCCTGCTTGCAAAAAAGCTATTAAAGCTCCTTCGTGCAGAGGAACCGGATTTCATTATCTGTACCCATGTCTTTGCGGCGCTTTTGGTCACCTACCTGAGAGACCATTTTAATAAAAAAATTCATACCATTGGCATTGTAACCGACTTTACCATCCATCCCTTCTGGGAGGATACCTGCCTGGATTATTACGTCACAGCCAGCGAGCTTCTCGGGAACCAGGGGGTCAAAAAGGGGATTCCTGCTGAAAAGTTGAAGCCTTTCGGCATTCCCATTGACCCTAAGTTTGCAGCCAAGCGGACAAGAGAAGAGGCGTTCCGGGAACTGGGGATTCCGGAAAAGAAAACAGTTCTGGTTATGAGCGGCAGTATGGGGTTCGGGAATGTGGCTGACGGAATCAAGGAGCTGGATAAGCTGCCCTTTGATTTCCAGATTGTAACCATCTGCGGCAATAATAAGAAACTCAAGGAGCAAATCGAAAGGCTGAAACTCACCAAGCCGGCATATCATTACGGTTATGTGAACAATGTGGATGTTTTTATGGATGCGTCGGATTGTATCGTAACCAAGCCGGGAGGGCTGACCACCAGTGAGGCTTTGGCAAAGGGCCTGCCTATGATTATGAACAATCCGGTTCCCGGACAGGAGGACAGAAATGTAGAGTTTCTTTTGAATGCCGGCGCCGCCTTGAAGATCAGTGAAACCTTTTCCTTGAGCGATGCAATTTATCAGTTGTTTTTGAACGAGGAACGATTGGAAATCCTTTACCGGACCATCCGGTTTCTGGGCAAACCGAATTCTACAAAGGATTTGGTGGAGTTTGTGCTGGGATTGGAATAAAAAACGTTTTATATTGGAGAGATTCCTAGGAATCGATAAAGAGCAGAAACACGTACGTTTCTGCTCTTTGTTTTTGAAAAACACTGTTGTGGTGTTTCTGCCTATCATAAAAAAGGAAAGTTCGGGGCAAAGACCACGGTATCAACGACAGGTTGGTGATGTATAAAAAAGGAAAAATGAAACAAAGGCGTTGCAAAATAGAATCCATTTGTACACATATTGTATACAAAAATGTAAAGAAATAGGGAAAAAAATATTGTATAATATCCATAAATATTAATTAGTAAAAGGATGCTTATTTGCACTTTACAGAAAGGATGAAGACAAGATGAAAAAGACAAGATGGTTAGCAGGCTTATTATGTGTGATGATGGTAGTATCCGTACTTCCCATTATACATGTATTTGCAGAGGAGACAGCCTTTGATACTATCGATGAGATTGCGGGAAAGACCATGTATGTACAGAAAAATTATAACTTGGCCACCACTATCGCTGGTCAGGATTATAATTATACGTACGGCAATGTGTTTTTTGGCGCAGAAAATGGCTTGACTGTAGACGGAGGCAATGCTCGTTTGATTCAATACGAGAATTGGTCACCCATTGCAGAAGGAAGACTTGCTTATTTTAAAGCGAAGGTGGCAGACAGCACCAATTTCTTGCATGTGCTATGGGCAAGTCCGGAAGGCTCGCCTTGGCGTGCAGCAGTGAAGATTACTGCAGAGGGCATTGCTCAATCGGAGGGAACGATGACCTTAAGCGAGAACCCCGTTACTCCCGGCGAGGATTGGGTGGAGTATTTGGTTGCGGCAGACCCGGAAGATTCGGAGAAGTGGCTGCTCTATGCCAAGAATACATCAACTGGAGATAAGTGGATGCTGGCGGCGCAGGGTACATATGGCTGGAATAATGGTACCAGGGTTGGACTTTATTTTGCCGAAAAGGGACATGTTAAGAATGCTACTATTTATTCTGATGTTGAACCGGAAGATCCCGGCGAAGGCGAAGGTGGAGAAACTCCGATAATTCCGCCCAGTGGAGATGCGGACGCTTTCATTGAGGGGATTGTAGGCAGAAGCCTTGTGGTAGAGAACAGCTTTAATATGAGAAGCGATTTGTATACCAACAACGGTGCCTATATGTTGGCTGGCGATTTGACATTCGACCCCGACAATGGTATGACCATAGCCCCCGGCGCCTACTGGCGATACATCCCCCAGGCTCCCACCATGCCCATAACCGTTGGAGATAAAGTGGTTGCCTTCCGTGCAAAGCCGGTGGATTCCAGCCAGGCATTGAATCTCTTCTTCCAGGGGCCGTCAGGTGTATTGGAGGCCAGAGCCATGGTTACGATTAAGGCAAGCGGTGTTGCTGTCGCCGAGGGCGGTAGTACATATGCAAATGCCGGCTTTGTTCCCGGCACCGATTGGTCTGACTATCTGCTGGTCGCAAATACCGAAACAGCCTGGACCCTCTACGGAAAGAATGCCTCAACCGGCGGCAGGTGGGTTATGGTACAGCAGGGCGGCTACGGGAATAACGGTGGCTGGGGCTATACCGGTCTTTACTTCGGCGGACCCGGATACGTTAAGGAAGCCGTGATTTACACCAACGGCACCGGCAGCGATGTAGGAACTGCCTACACGATGGAAGAGATTTTCGGCGAAGAGACGCTGGAAATCAACAAGAAACTGATTTTTGATGATAGCTTTGACAGTAGCGTTGCGGAGGAAGAGAATGCCGGTGCCAAGAATGTGGCAACCGGTGCGGATTTGACTCCGTACCCGATCGGTGTGGATGGCTTGGAGCTGAGCAATACCGGCGAGAACGAGTATTTCGCATGGAATTACGGCACCACCAACAAATGGATGCCCTTGACCCCGACGAATCAGGTCATGCTTCGTGCCAAGATAAATGAAGGCGGCGAGTTGGGCATTAGGCTGGGTGGCGGAGAAACAGCGAGCGTTCTCCTTACCCCTACCGAGGTAAAATTAGATGGTATGCTGGGTAAAACCTCAAGCTTTGCACCCGGCACCGACTGGGTTGATTATCTGTTAGCTACAGACGGCATGAATGTTAGTCTGTATGCACGTCGGGATGGGGAAACCGAATGGACTTTGGCGGCAACCCCGGACAGATTCTGTCTTGGCGGATATTACGGTATCCTTTTGAACAACACAACTGCTGAAACCACCTATGTGGCGTCTGTTGAGCAGTATAGATTTTATAAGCCTACCCTGACTGATCCGGAAGGTATTGTTGCCTTGAACAGTGTCAAGTACCTGGATGAGGACTTTTCGGCGGACAACGGGGACTGGACCTTAGACGGCAGCTCTATTTTAGACGGCAGCTTATCCGGTACCGGTACTGCCACCTATGACCTGACAGAAGTTGACCCCAAGGGAAGCTGGTATATTCGTACCAAGGTATTATTGACAGGCAACAATGGTATTTCCGGTGCATTCCGGAATAATAAGAAGCAGCTTCGGTGGACTCTCACCCCTACCGGGCTTTCGGTGGGAGAACCCGGCGCAGAGGTTGTAAAGAGTTTGGATTGTTCACAGTATATCCTGCACGAGTTACTCTTTGCCTACAATTATAATTTGACAGTAGATATATATATCCGGAAGGTTGGAGAGGATAACTGGACCAAGACCCATACAGGGATTGCAACCACCGCCACTACGGCGGATGATCTGTCCTTTACCATCGGTTCCGGTAAAGTGGATGATGTGAAGGTTTATCAGGGCGATTATTTCGGTGCAACACCTGTCCTGTCTGGCGGAACCTACCAGACCTCCGGCGAATATCTCTATGGTACTCCGGAATCCAGCTACAGACGCCGGGCAACCATGGTGGTTGCGGCTTACGATAAAGAACATGGCTACACCACCTTTGCAGACGCCGTGGATTATAAAGCAGAGGCCGGTATCGTCGTGGATTTGGCAAAAACCTTTGCGGCACCCGGTGTGGATGGAGCCACCAGTAACCTTGCCGTTATGTTGTGGGATACTCTGGAAACCGGAGTTGCGCTGGGTGATGTGTCCGGTGTTGCCACCACCAACAAGGCAACCGGTGCAGCGTATGAGGGACAAATCCCGTCTCTTGCAGCCAATGTAAACTTCAATGGTGTCCGGATTACCGGTTATACCGGAGTTCCAGGTAGCCATGTTACCGCAAGTTTAGTAGATGGAAACGGTACGCTTGCTGCTGTAGCACAGGCAAAAGCCAATGCAGGCGGCATGGTAGATATGGAGATTGCGGTAGACCCGGCGCAAGCAGATGGAACCTATACCCTGCGGGTACAGTACGGTGCTTCTGCAACCACCGAAAAGGTGGTAACTCTTTGCGGTGCAGAGGTTCCCTATAACAGCATTACTGATGTGGCAAGTATGAGAAGCTTCCTTGCTGACTATGGTAGCGGGGCTGCCAAGAAGTGGAATGCAGAGGAGAGCTTTGCGGCAGATGTTTATGAACGGTTTGTTGAATTGAAAGGAAGTACGACATCCTTTGCTGACCTCTACGCTTTCCGGGCGGTGATTGACCCGGCAGCAGATGCAGAGGTTCGGGAACGGGATCTTTGTAAGAAACTGAACGATGCAGTAGCGATAGAAAAGTGGACTGATATTCAAAACCTTTTGATGGTAACCTATGCGGAAGACTTGGGAATTACCGATAGCTACATTGCAGGTATCAGTAGTATGAAGAAACTATTCCTGCGGATGAAAGGTGGCTACGAAAGCATTTCTGATGTTTTGATAGACCTGGATAAGGCTATTGCAGCCCAGAGAAAGGCAGAAGCTGGCGGCGGCGGTGGTGGTGCCGGTGGCGGCGGTGGTGCCGGTGGTGGCGTTGTAGGACCTAACCCGGACCACATCAATGCTTTTGGTAATGCCAACATCAATGCAGAGGATATAGCAGGCGATGACAGTGCTCCTTTGGTAGAAAAATCCTTGGATTTCATCGATTTGGATTCGGTATCTTGGGCGGCAAACAGCATTAAGAAAATGCAGTCCATGAATATTGTAAACGGAGACGGAAACGGACACTTTGAGCCAAACCGAGCAGTAACCCGTGAGGAATTCTTAAAGATGGCAATGCAGGCAGCCGCAATCGAGGCAAACGGAGATGCCTCTGTAAGCTTTAATGACGTCGATGCAAACGAATGGTATTATCCCTATGTTGCTGCTGCTTTTGAAGCAGGCATCATCCAGGGAATGAGTGAGGAATACTTTGGAATCGGTCAGCAGATTACCAGAGCCGATATGGCAGTAATGCTGAAGCGGATTCTGGATTATCAAAAGATTACCCTGGAAGAAATCAAGGCGGCATTTGTCTTTGATGACTTTGACACCATTCCGAATTATGCAAGAGAGAGTATCTCTCTCCTTTGCGAAGCGGGCTTGATGAACGGTGTTGGCGACAATATCTTCATGGGGGCAGCTTCGGCAACCAGAGCGGAATCTGCAGTTGCAATCTTTAGAGTTTACGAGTACATTCAGGAAAGGAGATAAGAGCAATGAAGAAATTGATTAAAAGAATCAGTGGAATTCTTGCCGCAACAGTATTGGCAACGACCCTGACATTCAACTTCGGAGTCCAGGCAACAGAGGGAAGTCTTCTGACTGAGGGACAGGAGGGTTTTCTCGCTCAGCTTTCCATCATACCCAACGAGGCACTGGACTACGGGAAAGCCTTGACCCGTGCAGAGCTTGCACACATGGCGGCAAAGCTTTCCAATGCTCCGGCGTATACCGAAGAGGGGGAATTCTTCTATGATGTACCGAAGGATCACCCCTACCGGGCGGACATTTATGCTTTGGCACAGAAGGGAATTTTGCATGGGGACGGAAACGGATATTTCCGTCCGGATGAGGAGATTTCCGACCTGGAAATTTGTAAGGTATTCTCAGTGATTCTGGGCTATGACCCCATTGGTAAGTTTGACAGCTATATCCGGATTGCAAGAGATGCCGGGGTCAGTGACGGCGTAAATATGGATGGCGTTGTAACCTATGCAGAGGCAATGCTGATGGCGCACAATACGCTCCATTGTGAAATGATGGAGGTAATAGGCTATGGTGAAACGAACAAGTATAAGGTAACCAAAGGCTACCGTGCCGTTGAGCGGTACCACGGTCTTGTAAAGCAGGAGGGGCTTGTTGAGGGTGTGTGCCTGACCACTCTGGAAGAGGCTAATTCCGATATAGCAGAGGGACATATCCTAATCAATGGCAGACAGTTCCACTGTGAGGACGAAACCTTGCTTGGTAAATATGTGGTATTCTACAGCAAGCGGGACGGAGACTCCACCGACAAGGAAATTCAGTATATTTATGCGCATGAGGGCATGAACAATATCATGACCTTAAAGGGCGAGGCTGTGAGCCGGGTTACCGATACCGAGATTAAGTATTATGTGAAAGAGAAAGAAAAATCGGTGAAGATTACTGGTAAAACCGATGTTATCATCAATGGTGTGGCATACCCCGGTTATACCGAGGCTGATTTGAAGGCTATCATGGCAACCCTGACATTGATTGACAACAATAATGACAAGGTTTATGATGTTATCGTTGTGGATAGCCCCACCTTTATGATTGTGGAAAGTGTGGATACGGAAAACAAAATGATCTCCGGCAGATATCCCGAAATGATAGTAGGAAGTTCCACTCGGGAGGAGGATATCCGGATTCTTCTGCCCCGAGGCGAAGCGATGTTGTCCATGCTCCCCACGGGAACTGCAGTTGCAGTCAGCCAGAGCTGGAATAAAACCGGTACCTTGAAGATTCGTCTCAATGGTCTTGGCAACGGCGTCCAGGGACAGGTAGAAACCCTTATGAATAATAAAATTACTGTTGCAGGGAAGGAATATAAAATGACCACCGCAACGGTAACCGATGAAGAGGTTCGTTTGGGTGATACCGTAACGGTTTATCCTTATGGTGAGTATGCGGCAATCGTTCTCCATGCCGCTAACGATAATTATAGGTTTGGTTATTTGGTGAATGCCAGAAGAGAAGGTAGTGCCCTTAGCGACGGTAACATTGTGGTTAAGCTGGTGGACACAAATCGTGTTCTTCATGAGTTGACCGGTACGGAAGTCATGATGATTGATGAGAGTAAGTACACCAAGGCAGAGGCTGTGCTAGACAGACTTCTTGCTTCGGCACAGAGCCGTGTCTTTGCGACGGGAACTTCGCAAAAGATTCTGGATGAAAACGCACGCCTTCCCTATTCCCAGCCTATTCGTTATAAGCTGAATAATGAAGGACTTGTAACTCACATTGACACGGTAATCTATGATCAGAGCCAGGAAGCGAAAACCTCACTCCGACCCATGAAAGACGAAATCACTTCGGCGTACTATAGTGTCCATTCCAGAAGCTTCTATAACAAGTCTACATCAGTCAACGATTTCCTGTTCTCTGTACCTGCACTCAGTAATATTATTTTCCCTCCTGACGAGAATCGGGATTTGACGGAACGGTACGGAACGGGCTATCCCATTGACGGATCAGATTGCGTGGTAGAGGCATACACTGTAGACCCGGATAACTATGTTGCAGAATATCTAATCGCTTATACTTCCAGCTTCACAGCGGGTGACGCATCAGCAGTAGGTGTTGTTACCAGTATGTACAGTGGTCTGGACGAGGAAGGTATGGTGGTAACCAAGGCGGATATGAAGAATCCCAGAGTCACAAAAACAATCACCCTGACCGAGAGTGTGGCAGCACAATGGGAGGTTGGCGATATCGTTCTTTACAACGTTGATGGAAATAACGTACTCAAGGAAGGCGATGACAACTGGCGGTATCTGTTCGATTACAGCCTGGGTAAGGATCAGCCAAGAGTAAACTTTGGTGGAGGAGCTAGCTACACACCAAGCTATTATAATATCATGGCGAATATCCGTATCTCCTACGGAACGGTGCTTTCTGTCAAGGATGGAATTATTACCCATGTAAACTCTGTCGTAGAGGATGATGGCTGGGGCGTTGTTGCACCGGAAGGCCTGCAAAATTATCGTGCCGAATCGATAACTGTTTATGTCTATGAAACAATAGGCGGGACCCCGGTTATGCGTATAGGCAGTTTGAGCGATGTGGTTCCATATAACACAAACCCGGACAGCGGACAGAAGGTTGTCATTGGAACCAGATCAAGCGGTAGAATGGAATACATGGTTGTCTATAAGTAAGGAGGGGTAAGGAATGAAACGAATTACAGCAATTGTAACAACACTTTGTCTGCTGCTGACGGTATTTGGTGCGTTGAACCTCTCTGCTTCCGCAGCAACAGCCGGCTGGACAGGTGGCTGGGCGGCATCTGCCGGAGTTACGGTGAACGGAGATACGGTAACCATGGTATCCGAAGCAGGTGAAGGGGAGCATACCTATGAAAAAGGCGGCATTATTGCAAAGAGCTTTGATGTTGAGTGGACGATGCGTCTGGATCACTACGCCGGCGGTGAGTTTTTACTCATTTACACCGGCTCTCATCGGTATTATTTCCATTTTGGTCTTGAAACGATATCCTGGGAGTATTTAAACGCTGGCGGTTCCAATGCGATGGACTCCATATCATATGAATTTGGCAGCGATTTTCACAACTTCCGGTTGGTAGGAAGTGACGGTACCGCAGATTTTTATTTGGATGGTTTCTATATTACTACCATCACACCGCCTACCTCAGTCGGTTCCTCCATGATGCGGTTCTATACCCGGGGTTCTAGCGGGAAATCCGGGATAACCATCAACGATGTGACGGTAAATAAGTTTACCGGAAGAGGAAACGAAGAGGAAGGGGAACCAACGAAGCCTTCATTGCTTGAAGAGCTTCAGACTGTCGGTTGGGCATCTGAGGCTTTGCCGGCGGAGGATGTATTCTTCGGCTTTGATAAGGCGGAGGACTATAAGGACTGGGTAATCCGTCCCAACTGGACCTTTGAGGACGGTCTCGTAAAGCACAATACTACCACGGCAACCGCTACTAACTACAATCTGCAATTGCTCTCCATGTACGGTACCTTCGGTATGGAGAAGGGTCAGGATTTGATTGTAACGACGAAATTCAAGGTCAATCAGTTCGATGAACAGTTGCTTATCAATGTTACTTGGCCCGGCTACGCTTGCCGTACCTTTATCTTCCCTGATGTGGTGGAGCTGGAAATGAGCTCCGATAGTAGCTTATACCTTGCAAGCGACCCCATCAATTTGGTGGAGAGCGGCAACAAGGGTGACGGGAAGTGGCATGAATGGATGGTAAAAACCAGCCATGGCGGCTCCAAGATGCAGCTCTTTATGGACGGAAAACCCATCACCGGCTTGATGGATGCCTTCCAGAATAACAGCTGGGAATACAACGGCATGATTTATTTAGCCGGGTTGGCAAACGCTTCCTACGGCTGGGATGTTGAGTTTGACTGGGTAGATGTGAAGCTGATCGATCACGATATCAGAATCGAAACCCCCATGAAGAATGCAGAGTATTTAGAGGGAGAACCCATTGCTCTGCGGGCAAGCCTGTTAGATAGCGTGGAGGACGAAATTCCTTCCGTGGATTATAAAATTGACGGTAAGGTTGTTGCAACCGGCTATGCACCGGAGTATCGGGCAACGATAACCGGCTTGGGCGCAGGAAACTACGATGTAGTGGCTGAATATGAAGGACATGATTCAGGTGCAGTATCCTTTACTGTCCGGGAAGCAGTCAAGGGCGAGCTGGAAACCAGCCTGGATGGCTCCGGCAATCTCTCTGCGAATTTAAAGTTCTACGAAAAGGCTCCCAAGGTCACCAAGGTAGAGTATTATCTGGACGGTGCCTGTGTTGCAGTGTTAGATTCCGCCCCCTATACTATGACCAAGGCTGGCATTACCCCCATGGCACATACCTTAGAGGCGGTTTGCTATGACGCTGCGGGTATCGTTCTCGGGGAATTTTCCGAGTCTGTCATTCCCAAGATTGGCGGCAATACCGTTTCCAAAAACTTTTCCAAT
>JAGALN010000019.1 GCA_017625185.1 Clostridia bacterium | reverse complement strand
TTGAAGTACGCAAAGCAAGTGGCGGATTATATCGGCAGTGAACACACCGAGGTGATTATCTCCAAGGAAACGGTGCTCGATGCCTTGGAGACCGTTGTGGAACTGCTGGGAACCTACGATATCACCACCATTCGGGCCAGCATCGGTATGTATCTGGTGTGCAAGTATATCCATGAAAACACCGATATCCGGGTGCTGCTCACCGGCGAAATTTCCGACGAGCTGTTCGGTTACAAATATACCGATTTTGCCCCCTCTGCGGATGCATTCCAGTGTGAGGCGCAGAAGCGCATCCGGGAGCTGCATATGTATGATGTTCTCCGGGCCGACCGGTGCATCAGCGTCAACTCCCTGGAAGCCAGAGTGCCTTTTGGCGATTTGGATTTTGTTAAGTATGTCATGGCCATCGACCCAAGCCAGAAGATTAACACCTATGGAAAGGGAAAATACTTGCTGCGTCATGCTTTCGAGGGCCTGCATTACCTGCCTGATGATATCCTTTGGCGGGAAAAGGCCGCCTTCTCCGATGCGGTAGGCCACTCTATGGTGGATTATCTGAAAGCCTATGCCGAAGAACAATACACGCAGGAGGCTTTTGAGGCAGGATGTAAAAAGTATCACCATGCACAGCCCTTTACCAAAGAATCTCTGCTTTATCGGGAGATTTTTGAAAAATACTATCCAAACCAGAGCCAAATGATTGTGGATTTCTGGATGCCCAACAAAAGTTGGGATGGCTGCAATGTCAATGATCCCTCCGCCCGTGTGCTTTCCAACTACGGTGACAGTGGGAAATAATATAATTAGGAGTATCGTATATGGAAAAAAAAGAACAGCTCTATGAGGGCAAAGCCAAAAAGGTCTTTGCGACAGAAGACCCGGAATTGTTGATTGTTGCCTACAAGGATGATGCCACTGCCTTTAACGGCTTAAAGAAGGGCACCATTTCCGGAAAAGGCATTATCAACAATCAAATGAGCAACCGTCTTATGTCTATGCTGGAATCCAAAGGCATCCCCACCCATTATGTGCAGGAGCTGAGTCAACGGGAAACCCTGGTCAAAAAGGTACAGATTGTCCCGCTGGAGGTCATTGTTCGCAACATCTCCGCAGGCTCTTTCTCCAAGCGCTATGGTGTACAGGAGGGTATCGTCTTTCAGCAGCCCACCATTGAGTTCTCCTATAAGAACGATGAATTGGGAGACCCTCTTCTGAATACCCGGCACGCTCTGGCGCTGGAACTGGCAACGCAGGAAGAAATCGCAACCATTGAAGACTATTCCTTCCGCATCAACGAAGCGCTCAAGTCCTTTTGGCTCTCCTGTGGTGTTACGCTGGTAGATTTCAAACTGGAGTTTGGTCGGCTCCAGGATGGAACCATCGTTCTTGCGGATGAAATCAGCCCCGATACCTGCCGTCTGAGGGACAGCAAAACCGGAGAAAAGTTGGACAAGGATCGTTTCCGCCGGGATCTCGGTGGTGTGGAAGAAGCCTATGGCGAGATTATGCGCCGGCTGGAAGCAAACATATAAGGATTAAGGAGTAAAGAATATGGCAAACACATCAATCGTAGGTATCATCTGGGGTGACGAAGGAAAGGGCAGAATGGTCGATCTGCTAACCGAAAACTTTGATGTTGTCGTACGCTATCAGGGCGGCGGCAACGCCGGGCATACCGTCATCAATGAATTTGGAAAGTTCGCGCTGCACCTGCTGCCCTCCGGAATTTTCCGCAAGGGCGTTGTGAATATTCTCGGTAACGGTGTCGCGCTGGACCCTGAGAATCTTTGGGTAGAAATTGAAGATGTTGTGAAAAAAGGCGTGTTTATCACGCCGGAAAACTTAAAAATCAGCGACAGGGCATCCCTCCTTCTCCCTTGGCACAGGGATTTGGACGGTTTAGAGGAAGCTCGTCTGGCAGACAAGAAGTTCGGCTCCACAAAGCAGGGTATTGCGCCTTTTTATTCAGATAAATATCAGAAGAAGACCATTCTGGCTGGAGAATTGCTGTATCCTGCGCACTTGAAAACCCATTTGCAGGATTTGCTGGAATGGAAGAACCTGACACTCACCAGAGTTTACGGTGCCGAACCCGTTACCATGGCTGAACTGGAATCCTGGATGGATACCTACTGCGAAAAAATCAAGCCCTTTATCTGTGATACCGGTGCTTTCCTGAAAGAGGCCCAGAATGCGGGAAAGTCCATCCTCTTTGAGGCGCAGTTGGGCGCACTTCGGGATTTGGACT
>JAGALN010000018.1 GCA_017625185.1 Clostridia bacterium | reverse complement strand
GCCCGGGAGTTGGTCATTGTCAGTGTCCTGTGTGCCATCGCCGTGGCAGGCAGAGGTGCCTTTTCCATGCTCCCCCAGTTTAAGCCGGTGCTGGCGCTGGTGATTCTGACCGGTGTTTGCTTTGGAGGAGAAACCGGCTTCCTGGTGGGAGCGGTTACCGCTTTTGTATCCAACTTCTTTCTGGGCCAAGGCCCCTGGACGCCGTGGCAGATGTTGGCAACAGGAATGATGGGGTTTCTGGCGGGAATCCTATTTGGAAGCGGCTTTTTTCCAAGGAGAAGATGGGCTCTCTGTGCGTTTGGCTTTTTGGGAACCATTCTGTTTTATGGAGGAATCATGAACCCAGCCTCGGTACTCCTATATCAGGAAGCTCCAACACCGGCAATGTTCCTTGCGGCCTACGCCATGGGACTTCCCTTTGACCTGATTCACGCCACATCAACCGCATTCTTCCTCTGGGTGCTTCAAAAACCCATGGAGGAGAAATTGACCCGCATTAAAATCAAATACGGTCTGGCGAAGGAATCCTGATTGCCAAATATGGAATTTAGTCAAGTACGATTTTGCAAATCGTGCTTGACTATTTTATTTGGCTGTGCTATGATAAAGGATAAGAAGGAGGGGCTGGCTATGTTTATCGGCAGAGAACGGGAATTGGAAACCCTGGGAAAAATCTATGATTCGGAGGGGTTTTCTTTTGTGGTGCTATCCGGCAGACGGCGGGTGGGGAAGACGGCACTGCTCAATCGGTTCATCGGGGATAAAAACGCCATCTATTTTATGGGCGTGGAGAGTAATCCCAAGCAGAATTTAGAGAATTTCAGCAGGAGTATTATGGAATACGCCAGCGGGATTGATGCAGACACCTCTTTTCCGTCCTTTCAGGCGGCTTTAGAGTATGTATTCCGGCTGGGAGAGAAGGAGCGGTTGATTCTTGCCATTGATGAGTATCCCTACCTTGCTAAGGGGATGAAGAGTCTGGCTTCCACTCTGCAGCTTTTGATTGATAAGTACCAGGGCAGCTCCAGGTTGATGTTGATTCTCTGCGGCGCCTCTCCCTATATGGAAGAACAGGTATTGGACTATCAGTCGCCTCTTTACGGAAGAGGCGGGGCGCAGATGAAGCTCCTGCCCTTTGACTTTGATGAGGCGAGCCAGTGCTTTCCCCGGTTTTCCGAGGAGGAAAAAGCAATGGTCTACGGTGCGGTGGGCGGTATGCCCCAGTATTTACTCCAGATGAACGACCGGATGAGCGTGGAAGAAAATATCAAGAATACCTTTTTAAATCCTATCTCATTTTTTTATGAGGAACCCCTGAATCTCTTAAAACAAGAGGTGCGGGAGCCGGCAGTCTATACTGCAATCATTGCTGCCATTGCCGGAGGTGCTGGGAAGATGGCGGAGATTTCGGAGCGGGTGGGAGAGGACACCAACGTCTGTGCCACCTACCTGAAAACCCTGATTGGGCTTGGCATTGTTCAAAAGGAGGCACCCTACGGGGAAAATACAACCCGAAAGTTTACCTATACCGTTTCAGATTTTCTGTTCCGGTTCTGGCATCGGTTTGTGCTGGAGAATAATTCCCTGATTGCCCGGGGTGCGGCGGACTTGGTTTATCAGCGGATTCAGCCGGAATTTAAGGAGTATATGCAGGAGGTCTTTGAGGAAATCTGCCGGCAATATCTCTGGAAGAAACGTCTTGCCGGAACCTGTCCCATTGAGTTTGACTCCCTGGGCAGATGGTGGGGACAGAAAGGGGAAATTCCTATTGTGGGGCAGCAGGGCAAAAAAGCGGCACTCTTTGCGGATTGCATCTGGGAAGAGGAGCCGGTGGATGCGGATGTCCTGAAGTCCTTGCAGAATAAGAGTAAGCAGTTTGGATACCAGAGGATACATTTTTATCTTTTCTCCAAGTCCGATTTTACCGACGAATGTGTGGAACTTGCAGAGGAAATGGAGAATGTGACCCTGATTTCTCTGTAAAACTGGGGTTTCTTCTATGGAGGAAATACTGACCTCTGCCGTTGACGGAGGGGTTACCCACTTTGACCTTGCCAACAACTATAGCAGATCGGTTGCAGGCTCGGCGGAACGCAACCTCGGGAAAATATTTCCGCTGCATCCAATCTGGAATTTGCCGAAGAAGAAAGGGAGAAATTAAGGGGAATTCTAGAAAAATAGATATTAGTCAATCACGATTTTGTAAATCATAATTGACTAAACGACGGTAAACGGAAAAAACCTGTGAATCGAGGGGAAGCCTGCCGTAGAAATTGAGGAAACCTTCCGAAACACCGAACCAAAAACGCAAGCGGTTGTATCTGGAAAAAGTCTTAATTTTAGGGAACGACACATATGAGGTGTACTGTTAAGGACAGTCCTTCGTCGAGGACGCACCTCTCGGCTCTCGCCTCGGTCAGTGCTGGACGATTGCCACCGGCAATCAGCACCCCTACAATGAAAACGCTAAATTTCGCCCAAAACACGGGTTTCAAAAGGGGCGGCAGTCCCTTTTGCTGATGCCCCCGAAGGGGGCGAAGTGGTGCTTGGGTAGCCCAAGCGCAACGGGGTCTGGCAAAGAAAATAAAATCTATATGGCATACGAAAAGGGCAGAAACACAGGTGTTTCTGCCCTTTAAAATTACTGTCCGCTAGAACATACCCCATGTGAGCACTCCTTTTCTATAATGAAAAAAGAACGAAATTACAGTCCGTTTTATGGGACACTCCGTTTGCTATAATCAAACCATAAGATAGGGAAAGAAAAAAGCAAGGAGGAAACTGAAGTGATATAATGATGGTAGACACAAAAAAGTGTCTGCCATCATTTTTTATGCTATAGTAAAGAAAAGG
>JAGALN010000244.1 GCA_017625185.1 Clostridia bacterium | reverse complement strand
TTCAGGGGGATAGTTTTTTATAATCATTTATTGTCTGCAATAGTAAAATAGTATCAAATTAGTATCATTGCAGATTTCAAAGTCCCAAAAAGCCTTATTTTAAGCCACTTTTGAGGATTTGATTACTTACTCCCACTCGATGGTCCCGACAGGTTTCGGCGTTAAATCAAGCAAAACACGGTTAATCCCTTCTACTTCTGCGGTGATCCGATTGGTAATCTTATGGAGAACCTCGTAAGGGATTTCCTCAATGGTTGCAGACATCGCATCGGTGGTATTGACCGCACGGATAATAGCAGGCCAACCCTCGTAACGCTTACTGTCCCTCACACCAACGCTCTTAAAGTCAGGGACTGCAACAAAGTACTGCCAAACTGTCTTGGCAAGACCGCAAACATCAAATTCTTCACGCAGGATTGCATCAGCTTCGCGCAGTGCTTCCAGACGGTCACGGGTGATTGCTCCAAGGCAACGAACACCCAATCCAGGCCCCGGGAAGGGTTGACGATAAACCATATCATACGGTAATCCAAGCTCACAACCCACCATGCGAACTTCATCCTTATACAAAAGTTTAATCGGTTCGCAAAGCTCCATTTTCATATCCTCGGGCAACCCCCCAACATTGTGATGTGCTTTCACGCCGTCACTCTCTAAAATATCGGGATAAATGGTTCCCTGAGCGAGGAAGTCAATCCCCTCCAATTTTCTGGCTTCTTCTTCAAAGACACGGATAAATTCCGCACCAATGATTTTCCTCTTTTGTTCTGGCTCAGCAACGCCAGCGAGTTTGTTCAGGAAACGGTCGACTGCATCAACATAAACCAGATTTGCATCCATTTCATCACGGAATACACGAACAACCTCTTCTGGCTCTCCCTTACGGAGCAAGCCGTGGTTTACATGGACACAAACGAGCTGTTTGCCAATTGCCTTAATCAGTAATGCTGCAACAACAGACGAGTCTACACCACCGGATAAAGCGAGCAGAACTTTTTTATCACCAACCTGGGTACGAATCTCCTTTACCTGCTCGTCGATAAAAGCCTGAGCAAGCTCTGGTGTGGTAATACGTTTCATTTCTTCAGGTCTCACAATACTGTACATATTATTCCTCCTCCTGGTTTTCTTCTGGTATATAAACGGGATAGTTCCCGGTAAAACATGCGTCACAACAGCTTAACTTACAATTGGGCGCCAGCTTCTGCATTGCCGGAATGGACAGATATGCCAAGGAATCTGCGCCAATCTTTTCGCAGGTTTCCTCTAAAGTTAACTGGCAGGCAATCAGCTTGTCTCGGCTATCGATATCGGTTCCGAAATAACAAGGATTCAGAAACGGCGGGGACGAAATCCGCACATGAACCTCAGTCGCACCTGCCTCACGCAAAAGATTGACAATCCGTCTGCTGGTTGTTCCACGGACAATGGAATCATCCACCATGATAACCCGTTTTCCGGCAACTGCTTCTTTCATGGCATTCAGTTTGATGCGAAGTGCCGCTTCCCGCTCTTCCTGCGTGGGCAGAATAAAGGTTCTTCCGATATAGCGATTCTTGATAAAACCAACACCATAAGGAATTCCTGATTCATAGGAATAGCCGAGCGCTGCGTCTAGACCCGAGTCAGGAACACCGATAACAATATCGGCGTCTGCCGGACTCTCTTTTGCCAGATACTTTCCGGCATTCAGTCTGGCACGATGAACGCTTTCTCCATCAATAATGCTGTCCGGGCGGGCAGTGTAGATATATTCAAACACGCACAACGCCTGCTTCTGTCCGCACATATCGCGATAGGAGTGTAATCCCTCCTGGTCAATGACAATAATCTCGCCAGGCTCAACGTCCCGGACAAATGTAGCGTTTATTGCGTCAAAAGCACAGGTTTCGGATGCAATAACCCAGGAATTTTTAATCTTACCGATTGCCAGCGGATGAAATCCTTGGGGATCCCGGACTGCAAGCAACCGATGAGGCGTCATAATTAAAAGGGAATAGGAACCGGAAATCTTCTGCATAATCCGTATCATTGCTTCGGCAGTAGACTCGGTATGAATCCGTTCCTTTGCCATCAGGTGTGCAATCACTTCGCTATCATTGTTGGTCTGGAAAATTGCACCCTGCTCTTCCAATTCCTTACGAATTTGCTTTGCGTTAACTAAGCTTCCGTTATTGGCAAGAGCAAAAGACCCTTTTTGGTAACGGGAAACCAAGGGTTGTGCATTCACCCTACTGCTTCCTCCCGCGGTACCGTAACGGACATGTCCGATTGCAGAGAAGCCAACCAGTTCTTTTAGAACCAGTTCATTGAACACCTCATTCACCAATCCCTGATCCTTGTATTGCAGAATCTGAATCACATCTGATTCATCTCTGTTATTTACTGCAATACCACAACTTTCCTGCCCTCTGTGCTGAAGAGCATACAAGCCGTAATAGGTCAACCGAGATACATCGAGGTTGTCACCGTTGTCATAAATACCAAAAACACCACATTCCTCGTGCAGGGTATCTGCCTCAAAAATATCATGTTGTTCCACAAAAACACCTCCGCAAATTTTAGGTTAAGCATCTAACGGGCATTTGCCATACAAAACAAATTTCTATTTAAAAACACTTTTTTATTGTATTATAAAAAAAGTCAAATTGCAAGAAATTTTCGCATAAATTCACGGTTTTTTTCAAAAATTGTCATTCTGCACAAAACACAATATTCAAGAGCACCTTCTTTTTATTTTTTGGCACTTTTGTTTCGAAAATATACCTTGTCGTTTAAGTACTTTTCTAACAGTAAGAGCGCAGGTAAATAGATTGCTGAATACGACAATCCCTTCCATTGCCCCCATTCCAAAGCTGGAAACAAAAAGTGAAATTCCCGCAAGACGGAGTAGGGAGTCCAAAAGGCTGTAACAAAGCATAGAAAATTGCTTTCCCATCCCATTCAAGATAGCACAAGACAGAGAGTCCAAAAACATCAACGGACAGAGCAGGGATAGGGTTCTCACCATTGGAACAATAGTAACATCCTGATAAATTATCCGGGATATCTCTACCGGGAACACTTGGAACAGGAGCAAAACTGCTCCTCCTGCTAAAAGGCCAAAGGAATAAATTCTTCTGGTCATATTCCGCAATCGTTTTCGGTCTGTCAGGGCATCCGCCCGAGATATTTCCGGCACTAGTAAGGTTGTAACTGAACCTATGAGTGTTAGTGGGAAAACAAGCATGGGCATGACCATCCCATGAAGTACGCCCAGATTTGATACAGCTTCTCCATGACTCATCCCGTAACGTTTTAATGCCGAAATAATCCAGACCTCCTCCTGCATCCGCAAAACTGAACCCGTCAGGGAAGTCAGCATAGCAGGAAAGGAAATTTTAAATAGTTCCCTCCCGATTCCTGTTTCTGTTGTCTGGGAGGAGAGCTCCCCTCTTTCCCGCAAATAAAATAATAAAAGATAAAAGCAAGAGGACAATTCCCCCAAAGTTATTCCCAAAAACACTGCCGTACATCCGTATTCTATCCCCTTTTTTAAAAAAAGTTGCAAAAATAAGCTTATTAAGCACCCCTTTACCGCTTGCTCTAAAAACTCAGATGATGCAGGAATACAAACCCTTCTCCTAGCATAAAAGTATCCTTTCAGGCAGTAGGAAATCCCCATAAACAATATGCTGGGCGCAAGACAACATAGGCTGGTTGCAACCCGAACATCTCCTAAAATGTTCTTTGCCATCCACTCCGCACCAAAAAAGGTTAATAAAATCACAAAGAAACTCAGGGATATGACTGCATATAAAGCAAGGTTCATGCTTTCCCGTACTGCACCATAGTCTTTTTTTACAAGATATGCAGAGACTGTTTTTGAAACCGCAACACCAAGACCGGCAGTGGAAACTGTAAGCATAACCCCATGAATCCCGAATCCTAGAGAGAGCAACCCCATTCCCTCTTGTCCAAGACTCCGTGAGTAAAATGCCCGAAAGATAAAATCAAAGCTTTTTGCACAAAATCCGGAAAAACCTAATAAAATAGCATTTTTCATCATTTGATTCCTCATGCTCAGCACCTCGCTTCTGTTCCAAATATATGCAGAGCGGGGAATTGACAACACCGAATTTCGGTTATATAATATATTTGAAGATAGAGTTTGGAGGGGTATCATGATTCATATCAAGGAAGCAATTATCGTAGAAGGAAAATATGATAGAGAACGTCTGCGGCGGCT
>JAGALN010000243.1 GCA_017625185.1 Clostridia bacterium | reverse complement strand
CAGGAAAAAGATATTGAATATCCTTTTGACTTATGGTAAAATATAACTGTAATTTCTATCACAGCTTCAGCCGGGAAACCACTCTCCGGCTCTTATGAAAGAAGGTTTTTCCATGCCTCAATTTGCAATCTCTGATTTAAAGCCAGGTGCTACCGTTCATATGATAGGAATCGGCGGAATTAGCATGAGCGCCCTTGCCCATATGCTCCTGGACCTTGGATATCGGGTCACCGGTTCAGACGCAAACACCTCCCGCCTGACCGATTCCCTGGAAGAATCCGGTGCAACGATCTACATCGGGCAGTCTGCTGAAAACATTCAAAACCCCGATCTGGTCTGTTATACTGCAGCCATCTCCGCTACCAACCCGGAGCTTTTGAAAGCAAGAACCCTTAACGTGCCTGTGATGGAACGTGCCGAACTTTTGGGAGCATTGATGAAGCTGTACCGCTACCCCATTGCAGTTGCAGGCACGCATGGCAAAACCACCACAACTTCCATGCTGTCCCTAGTTCTCCTGGAGGCGGACACCGACCCCACCATTTTAGTGGGCGGTGAACTTCCGCAAATCTCCGGGAACTTCCGCATCGGGAAGAAAGACTACCTTCCCTTTGAAGCCTGTGAATATGTGGAGAGTTTTCTGTATTTCCATCCGTATTTGTCTATCATTACAAACGTAGAAGAAGACCATTTGGACTATTTTAGCGATATTAACCATATTATAACATCTTTTCGGAAATTTGCAAGCCTTACTTCACCCTCTGGTTGCATTATTGTTTGTTCTGACGATAAACACGCCTGTCAAGTTGTGCAAAATACCGATAAAAAAGTCGTTTTTTATGGTTTGCAGGAAACAAATTCCGATTACACTGCCAGAAATCTTGTGATTGACAAGTCCGGCTATCCCCATTTCACCGTTCTTCACAACGGAGAAACCCTGGTAGATTTAGACCTGAAGGTGGCAGGGACACACAATATCTTGAACGCTCTGGCCGTCACTGCGGCGGCAGATTTTCTCGGTCTTTCCATGGATGCAGTGAAGCGAGGTCTGGAGAGCTTTACCGGAACCAAACGCCGATTCGAACATCTGGGAAAGATAGGCGGTTGTGAGATTGTGGACGACTACGCCCACCATCCCACTGAAATCCGTGCTACCTTGGAGTCGGCAAAGGGAATGGATTACAAGGATATCTGGGTGGTCTTTCAACCCCACACCTACAGCCGTACCAAAAGCCTGCTTCATGAGTTTGCAGAGGTGCTTCCCCTTGCTGACCATGTGCTGATTGCGGACATCTATCCCGCCCGGGAGGTTTACGACGGCACCATTCATTCCTGCGATTTGGCATTTTTGATTCCGGATGCCATCTACATGAGTGATATGTCCGCCATTGCCCGGTACCTGAAGGAGCAGGTCAAGCCCGGGGATTTGCTGATTACTATGGGCGCTGGCAATGTGAATAAGATTGCTTACGAATTATTAGGAGAATAAAAAAGATTTTCCATATGGCGAAGAGTCAAAGGACAGAAACACAGGTGTTTCTGCCCTTTTCATATGCAACATAGCTTTTATTTTCTTTGCCAGACCCCGTTGCGCTTGGGCTACGCAAGCGCCACTTCGCCCCCTTCGGGGGCATCAGCAAAAGGGGCTCATTGTATGGGGCGGCGTCCTCGACATCCCGCAGGGACTGCCCTTTCCCGTACATCCCTTATAGGAAATCTTTTTTAAAATCCGGATAGAATACTGCCCATGTAATGAAACAAAAGTCCCGCAGCGACAGCAAAGCAACCAAGGGCAATTCCCACGCTTGCTATGCCTCGCCAGCTTCGCTGCTTTTTTCTGCGTCGGGACCGTTCCTCTCGTTTGCTGATTCCCTTTTGGGTTCTCTCCATGGTCTGCACATAGGCATGAATGATCCGCTCTGCCTCACTGACAATAGAGTTTCCGGCAGACCTGTTAGGGATCCCGCTGTTTCGCAGAATAAAGATTGCCTGCTCAATGGAACCCGAATCAATATCGTCGATGATAACCACCCGCTTGGAATTCTTCTCTCTCATGGTTTCCTCCCATTTCCGTTTCTTCTGTATCAAGTATCGACACTCCCCAAAGGATTTATGCAATCTTTTCATAGAAAAAAGGTAAATTTTTTTCAAAAAAGCCTTGACAAACGGATAGGAAGGTAGTATAATAATTCTTGCGTCTGTGAGAGGACAACCTTAAAAACTTCATAAATGCACCTTTAGCTCAGCTGGTAGAGCACCTGACTCTTAATCAGGGTGTCCAGGGTTCGAGTCCCTGAAGGTGTACCAAGAAAATCCTGTCGAAAGATAGGATTTTTTATTTTGTATCATTTCTTCCAATTTTGGCAATGCTATCTCTATCAAGAAAGGAAAGGTGATAGCATGATAGAACAAGATACCATCAAACTATTGCGAGAATGTGATGCGGGAGTGAAGATGGGGGTTTCCTCCATTGATGATGTATTGGAATATGTAGGGAACGAGGAATTCAAAAAGCTCCTGACCGACTGCAAAGAGGAACACGAGAAATTAGACCGGGAGATTCAGGAACAGTTAGACAAATACCAAGACGACGGCAAGGAGCCTGCTGCCATTGCCAAGGGGATGTCCTGGCTGAAAACCAACATCATGCTTGCCATGAAGGAGTCCGATCACACCATTGCCGATTTGATGACCGACGGCTGTAATATGGGGGTCAAATCCCTAAACAAATACCTGAACAAATACGAAGCTGCCGATGAGTTTTCCAAGGATATTGCCAAACGGCTCATCAATCTGGAAGAAAAGCTGGTCATAGATATCCGTGGGTATTTATAAGAACACCTTCCCCACAACAGATTGTTTTTTCACTCTGAGTGCAAAGAAAATAAAATCTATGTTGCATATGAAAAGGGCAGAAACACGAGTGTTTCTGCCCTTTGACTGTCTTTAAGCGTATTCTGCATCATCGTTTCTGCTTTTTCTATACCGGATTCCATAATTCTCGATAATATAATCCATATCCTTATCGCCTCTGCCGGAGAGGTTAATCAAAACCGAGCCTTTTTCCATCTTCTTTGCCAGTTTCATACCATAGGCAACGGCGTGGGAACTCTCGATTGCGGGAATGATGCCCTCTAATCTCGAGAACTTGAAGAACGCATCAATGGTTTCTTCGTCATCTACCACATCGTACTTCACTCTGCCGATTTCCTGCAGGAATGCGTGTTCGGGGCCGCTGGAGGGATAGTCCAGGCCGCTTGCCACTGAGTAAACGGGGGCCGGCTCGCCATTTTCGTCCTTGAGCATAATGCTGTTAAAGCCGTGCATGATACCCTCGGTGCCATACTTTAAGCTTGCCGCATGATCGCCCAACTTCTCGCCTCTGCCAAGAGGCTCGACACCGTAAATTTCCACCGGGTCGTTTAAGAACCCAGCAAAGAGTCCTGCCGCATTGGAGCCGCCGCCCACACAGGCAACAATGGCATCGGGAAGGTGTCCGGTCATTTCGATAAACTGCTCCCTTGCTTCGATTCCCACAACGCTCTGGAAATCCCGAACCATCATAGGGAATGGATGGGGTCCCAGGACAGAGCCGATGCAATAGATACAATCCTTGTACTCTTTACTGTAGGCATCAAAAGCTGCATCCACCGCTTCTTTTAAGGTTTGCAGACCATGAGTAACCTCTACCACATTGGCACCTAAAATCTTCATCCGGGCAACATTGGGTGCTTGTTTCTTGATATCCACACTGCCCATATAGATGTCACATTCCAGACCAAAATATGCCGCAGCGGTTGCCAGCGCCACACCGTGTTGTCCCGCTCCAGTTTCAGCGATGACCTTCTTCTTGCCCATGTATTTGGCAAGGAGTGCCTCACCCATACAGTGGTTCAGCTTATGGGCACCGGAATGGTTCAGGTCCTCTCGCTTGGCATAGAGCTGCACCTTACCGCCCAGCATATCCGAAAGCCGTTCTAGGTGGGTAACCGGAGTGGGTCTTCCCTGGAACTCCTTCCGGATTCGCCGAAGCTCGGCAATAAACTTTCTGGACTGGCAGATGGAGAAATATGCCTCGGTAATCTCCTCCATTGCTTTCTTCAGTTTCTCGTCGATATAGACGCCGCCGTATTTTCCAAAATATCCATTCTTATCCGGATAGTGGTTAAAGTAAGTTTCAAAATCCACATCATTCAGTTTCATCAAAGCTTCCTCCTCTTTCTCTATCAAAAACAAAAACGCCCTTGACAGAATGATTTTCTCTGTCAAGGACGGATCGTTCCGCGGTGCCACCTTGCTTTGCAGGATACCCTGCACCCTCATAGAGTACCATCATACTCCTGACCCATCACGCAGGTCCTGCGTCAGTGCATTTAACACTGCCCTCAACAGTCCATATTACACAGAGAGTCTTTGTGGAACTCACACCGTAATCCACTCGCTGGGAAAGACCGATTCTGTCTTTTTTCTGTCTCAACGGTTTTTCAATTTTTTATTATTATAGTACCAATTTGCTATTTTGTCAATAAAAATTTTATTTTCCCAAAATATCGGAAAGATTTCCCTGAATCTTTGCCGCCACATCCGGCTTATTCATGGAATACACATGGATATTGGTAATCCCGTTGGCGTACAGGTCAATCATCTGGTCGGTGGCATAGGCAATGCCCGCCTGCTTCATAGCGGCAGGGTCATGCCCGAACTTATCCACCAGACTCTTGAACCGCTGGGGCATGAAGGAGCCGGAAAGATGAATGGCACGTTCTACTTGATTCGCATTGGTGATGGGCATGATGCCCGGAATCACCGGAACAGCAATTCCCGCTTCCCGAATCTTATACAAGAAATTGTAGAGCAGGTTATTGTCAAAGAACATCTGGGTGGTGATAAAATCACAGCCTGCATCCACCTTTTCTTTCAGATGTTTGATATCCTCTTTCTGGTTTTCACTTTCGGGATGAATCTCGGGGTAACAGGCACAGCCAATGCAGAAATCCGGGCCAATCTCCTTAATCTCCCGAATCAAATCTATGGCATAACGGTAAT
>JAGALN010000242.1 GCA_017625185.1 Clostridia bacterium | reverse complement strand
GGATGCCGAGGTATCCTTGCTGTTCCGGGAGAAGACGGCGATTGCCGCTTGTGCTGATGCCCTTGGTGCGGATGCGGTTGAGCTTGCACCCATCAAGAGTCTGCGGGAGGATACCATTATCAATAAAACCATTGCCCAGAATATGATGAAGGGAACCCTTGCAATTCCGGTTGGTTTCTCGATAGAGGATGTGGCAAATGCCTGGGAGTGCGTCAAGGATGCTGCAAAGCCTCGTTTGCAGGTTGAGGTTCCCACCTCTACCGTGCAGATGGAATATTTGTATCACGTAAAAGCGGACAAAATGCTTGGAAAAATTGTTGAGCTGACCAAGGCAGCAAAGAAGCTTTGTGATGATGTGGAATTTGTTGCTCTGGATGCGACTCGTGCTGACGAAGCCTTCCTGATTTCTGCGGCACAGGAGGCAGAAGCGAATGGTGCAGGAATTGTTACCATCTGTGATTGTGCCGGAACTGCTTTGCCGGAAGAAATTTCCACTTTGGTGAAAAAGTTGAAAGCGGCGGTTTCTGTTCCGGTTTATGTGCAGGTATCGGATGCCATTCATATGGCGGTTGCTGTCGCCCTTGCCACAGTTTCTGCCGGAGCAGACGGCTTGAAATGTGCTATGACAGGAAAGGACACCCTCTTGATGGGAGAGCTTTCCGATGCCATTTCTTCTCGTGGCGATGCCATTGGTGTTGAAGTGGAACTGGAAAATATCAGAATCCATGCAAGTATTGATGATATGCTCTCTAACATCAATCATCAGCCGCAGGAGGCAGAAGGTTCAATCAGTGAAAAGAAGAAAATTTTGCTGGATGATGACAGTACCATATCTCAGGTTACTCAGGCGGCTCAGGTTTTGGGATATGACCTGTCCGATGAGGACTGTGGCAATGTTCATAAGGCACTGATGCAGGTTTGTGAGAAGAAGGGTTCGGTTGGTGCCAAGGAGTTTGAAGCCCTGATTGCAAGCTCTGCCATGCAGGCACCCTCGACCTATCACTTAGAAAGCTACACCACCAATTGCGGAAATTTAAACGGTGCTATGTCTCAGGTTACCCTAAAACGGGGCGACGAGCTTCTTTCCGGTGTCAGTATGGGGGACGGTCCCATTGACTCGGTATTCCTTGCTATTGAACAGTGTGTTGGGTACCACTACGAATTAGACGATTTTCAGGTTCAGGCGGTTACTGAGGGAAAGGAAGCCTTAGGCTCTGCTCTGGTACGGCTCCGGAACAACGGGAAACTCTATTCCGGCAACGGAACTTCTACGGATATTGTTGCCGCAAGCATCCGTGCATACATCAATGCACTGAATAAGATTGTTTTCGAGGAGGATTAAGATGAAACTGGTTTTTTCGACAAAGAATGTCAAGCGTGCCTCCTTTCTGGATCTGTGTCGGTTTGCACACGATTACGGCTATGCGGGTATTGAAATCTTTGATGCGATTCACGAGAGAAAAAAGCATCATGACAGCATCCTCCGAAGCGAGCGGGTTGCCGATGCGAAACGGAAACTGTTAAACCGCGGTCTTTCGGTTTCTGCCCTGACTTATCCTTATTCCTTAGAGAGAGATGAGGCGACACCGGAGGAAATTCTCAAATATGTGGAGATGGCACGGAGCGCAGGAGTGGAACGAGTGATTCTCCGGGTGGAGGAAGCCATCCAAAAGGAGACCCTATCTCAAAAGCTCGCCGGTGCTATTGCTGCTGCGGAAAAAGCCGATATTCAGATTTTGTTTGAGACCGTCGGTGTTCTTTCCGACACCACCAAGGTCATTGATATCATCAACTTTTTCTCTTCGGCAACCATCGGCGCATCCTGGAACATCCGGGGTACCTACTTCGGTGCCGGAGAAACGGCAGAAACCACCATCAAAAACTTAGGGGCACATATCAAGTATGTCCGTCTTGGTGATATGAAAGACGGAAAAACTACCTTGATTGGAGAGGGTGATCTTCCGGTAGAGGCGGTTATCAACGCCCTCTCGTCCTTGAATTTTGACGGGTTTATTGCGGTGGCATGGAATGATGAAATCAACGATGCGGATATCGTGCTGACCCATTTTTCCAATTACATAGCCTCTCTTGGCAGAAAGAAGATGGAAAAAGACGGCATCCACTATAACCGGTCTAAAACCGGAACCTTCCCATGGAAGAAGTATGATATCATTGATGCAACCTTCTCTGATGTGCTGGATACTATGGTTGAGTACTATCCGGATCAGTATGCCTTTAAGTATACCACCCTGGACTATACCAGAACCTACACCCAGTTCCGTCGGGATGTGGACGAGTGTGCAGCAGCCCTGATTTCTTTGGGTGTCAAGGCGGGTGACCATGTTGCGGTTTGGGCAACCAATATTCCGGCGTGGTTCATTACCTTCTGGGCAACCACAAAAATCGGTGCGGTTCTCGTGACGGTAAACACCGCTTACAAAATCCACGAGATTGAATATCTGCTCAAGCAATCCGATACCCATACCCTGGTGATGATTGAGGATTGTAAGGATATCAATTATAAGGAAATCATTGAAGAACTTCTTCCGGAGCTGCAGAATACCAAGCCGGGCGATGGAATTTATTCAAAGAATCTGCCCTTTTTGCGGAATGTTATCACGGTGGGATTTTCCATGACAGGATGCCTGACCTGGGAACAGATGCTGAAACGTGCCGGTTTGGTTCCTCAGGAGGAGGTGCGTCGCCGTGCCTCCCTGGTCAAGCCGGATGATGTCTGCAATATGCAGTATACCTCCGGAACCACCGGTTTCCCCAAAGGTGTTATGCTGACCCACCGGAACATTGTCAACAACGGCAAAACCATTGGCGACAGAATGGATTTATCCACCGCAGATCGGATGATGATTCAGGTGCCCATGTTCCATTGCTTTGGCATGGTTCTCTCTATGACATCGATTATGACGCATGGCGGAACCCTGTCTCCTATGCCTTACTTCTCGCCCAAATCCTCTTTGGCGTGTATTCACGATGAGCATATTACCTGCTTTAACGGGGTACCAACAATGTTTATTGCTCTGTTCAATCATCCGGATTTTTCCAAAACGGACTTTTCCTATATGCGAACCGGAATCATGGCTGGCGCCAACTGTCCGGCAGATTTGATGCGTCGTGCAGCGGACGAAATGAATATGCGGGAAATTATCTCGGTTTACGGACAGACGGAAGCCTCTCCTGGTTGTACCATGGGCGAGGTCAATGAGGATGTTGACCACCGTGTCGAAACGGTGGGAAGTGCATTCCCGGGCGTGGAATGTAAGATTATTGACCCGGAGACCGGTGAGGAGCTCCCTGACGGGGAAAGTGGGGAGTTTGTTGCACGAGGCTTTAATATCATGAAAGGATATTATAAGATGCCGGAGGCGACCGCTCAAACCATTGACGCTGACGGGTGGCTCCATTCGGGAGATATCTGCTGCCGGACCCCGGACGGCTACTTTAAGGTAACCGGACGGCTCAAAGATATGATTATCCGTGGCGGTGAGAATCTATACCCCCGTGAAATCGAGGAGTTCTACCTGACAAATCCCAAAATCCGGGATGTGCAGATTGTTGCAGTACCTGATGAGAGATATGGTGAGGAGTGCTGCGCTTGGGTAATTCTCAACCAGGGTGAAACTGCCGATGAAGAAGAAATGAAGGAGTTTG
>JAGALN010000241.1 GCA_017625185.1 Clostridia bacterium | reverse complement strand
TGTCCACGCCAAGCATGTCATCATCAGGGAATGCCATACCGCAATCCAGGATAACCACGTCATCCCCGTATTCAAATACTGTTAAGTTTTTCCCGATTTCCAGAAGTCCGCCAAGAGGGATAATCTTGATGGGTTTTGCCGGCTTTTGTGTCTTTTCTCTTTTTCCGGTTTTTGTAGCTTTTACGCTCTTTTCTACTTTCTTTTCTACTTTCTCGTTGTTTCTGTTACTGTTACTGTTTCTTCCATTACTTTTTGGATTCACTTTCTTCAATCTTTTTCCTCCTATATTTTTTACACAACAAAAGAAGAGGTGCAGATAATTCCGCAAGATTCGACGGCGATAGGCTCTGTTCTTTTTTCCGTGCAACAGACCTCATCTGCCAGACTCCAATCCAGATGCGGACATCTCCTGACCTTTTTGTTATTTCTTTTTTCACCGGAATGCAAATGGTGCCCCGGCGGTTCCGAACAAATCACTCAGGGGTATTATACACTATTTTCGTTGTGAATGCAAGCCTTTTTCCAAATTTTGTATTTTCATTAGATAGTATAGGTTTTTCCCAAAATAATTATACCTGCCTCTTCCCTTTTTTTGCAATGTATTGTATACTAGTGATAAAAGGAGTGAACAACCATGGTGCAGTTAAACAACACATGGGATTCCCTCTTGGCAGAGGAGTTCCAAAAAGAGTATTACCAAAAGCTCCGGCAGCTTTTGGCTCAGGAATACAAAACCCAGACCATTTATCCGGACATGCACGATATTTTCAACGCCTTAAAGACCACTGACTATCCTGATGTCAAGGCGGTTATCTTAGGTCAGGATCCCTACCACGGTCCCGGGCAGGCACACGGCTTTTGTTTTTCGGTCAAACCGGGGGTGGAACCACCACCGTCCCTAAAAAACATCTACAAGGAGCTCCAGACAGAATTCGGGTTCCCCATTCCCCAAACCGGACATCTTCTCCCCTGGGCAAAGCAGGGGGTTCTCCTTTTAAACACCGTTCTTACTGTCCGTGCCGGACAAGCTAACAGCCACAAAAACCTGGGGTGGGAAATTCTGACCGACAAGGTCATTTCTCTCCTAAACCAGCGGGAAACTCCTATGGTCTTTCTCCTCTGGGGCGCCAATGCCAGAGCGAAGCAAGCATTGATTACCAACCCGAACCACCTGATTCTTTCCTGCCCGCACCCCAGCCCTCTTTCGGCGTTCAACGGGTTCTTCGGGTGCGGACATTTCAAAAAATGCAACGACTTTCTAGAAAATCACAGTATCCCGCCGATTGATTGGAATATCAAGTAAAAAATTCCCCGATTTTCTTGACATTTTTCGCTATCTGCGATAGAATTAATAGTTGTGATTGAAAACAGAAAGGGTGAAGATTATGGGCATGACATTGGCTCAGAAAATTTTGAAAAACCATTTGGTCTGCGGAGAAATGATTCCCGGACAGGAAATCGGCATCCGCATCGACCAGACCTTAACCCAGGACGCAACGGGGACCATGGCTTATTTGGAATTTGAAGCGATGGGAGTTCCCCGGGTCAAGACCGAGCGTTCTGTGGCATACATTGACCACAATACCCTGCAAAACGGCTTTGAAAATGCAGATGACCACCGTTTCATCGGCAGTGTCTGCAAAAAGCATGGTATCTACTTTTCCAGACCCGGTAACGGCATCTGTCATCAGGTACACTTAGAGCGGTTTGGCATCCCCGGCAAGACCCTGATTGGCTCCGACAGCCACACCCCAACCGGGGGCGGTATCGGTATGATTGCCATCGGTGCCGGCGGTATGGATGTAGCCGTTGCCATGGGCGGCGGCACCTATTACATCACCTGCCCCAAAATTGTCAAGGTAAACTTGACGGGCAAACTCTCTCCTTGGGTTGCTGCCAAGGATGTTATTCTGGAAGTTCTCCGCCGTCTTTCTGTCAAGGGCGGCGTGGGTAAGATCATCGAGTACTGCGGCGAGGGTGTCAAAACCCTTTCCGTTCCCGAACGTGCCACCATTACCAACATGGGTGCAGAATTGGGTGCTACTACTTCTATCTTCCCTTCGGACGAAATCACCCATCAGTTCTTAAAGGCACAGGGTCGTGAGGAGGACTACACCCCCCTTTCTGCCGATGCTGACGCCATTTATGATGAGGTTGTTGAAATTAACTTAAGCGAGCTGGTTCCTCTTGCCGCTTGTCCCCATTCTCCGGATAATGTGAAGTCCGTCGAGGAAATCGGTGCCATGAAGATTGATCAGGTTTGTATTGGCTCCTGTACCAACTCCTCTTTATTGGATATGTTAAAGGTTGCCCACATCTTAAAAGGCAAGACGGTACACCCCGACGTTTCTCTCTCCATTGCGCCCGGTTCCAAGCAGGTTCTTAATATGCTGGCAGAAAACGGAGCCTTAGCAATCCTGATTGATGCAGGTGCCAGAATTTTGGAGAGTGCCTGCGGTCCTTGTATCGGTATGGGTCAGTCCCCCAATTCCAAGGGCATTTCCCTTAGAACCTTTAACCGAAACTTCGAGGGACGTTCCGGCACCAAGGACGGACAGATTTACCTGGTATCTCCCGAGCTGGCTGCCGCATCTGCATTAACCGGCGTCCTCACCGATCCCAGAACCCTGGGGGACATGCCGGAATTCAAGTTACCCGAGTTCTTTACCATCAACGATAACATGATTGTTCCGCCTGTGGCAGAAGAAGACATGGACAGTGTTGAGGTTCTCCGCGGTCCCAACATCAAACCCTTCCCGGTATCCGAGCCTATGGCAGACGAGATTACTGCCAAGTGTAGCTTAAAGGTTGGGGACAACATTACCACTGACCATATTATGCCGGCAGGAGCCAAGATTTTGCCACTCCGGTCCAACATCCCGAAGATTTCGGAATACTGCTTCGCAGTCTGCGACGAGAAATTCCATGACCGGGCATTAGAATTGAAAAAGAGCATCATCGTGGGGGGCTCCAACTACGGGCAGGGTTCTTCCAGAGAGCATGCGGCTTTGGCTCCTCTCTATCTGGGCGTGAAAGCAGTTATCGTAAAATCTTTTGCCCGGATTCACATGGCAAACCTGATCAATGCCGGTATTATTCCCATGACCTTCCAGGACGAAGCTGACTATGACCGGATTGACCAGATGGACGAGCTTTCCATGACCGATGTGATTGCCCAGATTCAAAAGGGCGATACCGTTACTGTAACCAATGTTACCAAGGGTTTTGACTTTACCGTTAAGGTAGACCTCTCTGACCGGCAGAAAGATATGTTAATCGCCGGCGGACTTCTCAACTATACCAAGAATAACGCATAGAAAGGATGATACAAATGAGCCATACCGAAGAAATCAAAGTTGCACAGGAGAAATTTGCAAAGCTCCTGAACGAACAGTTTGACCGGATTGACCGGATGAAAGCCGACAAGGACTTCATCGACTACGAAAAATTGGATAACATCGTTATCGGGGTTGTGGGCGGCGACGGCATTGGACCCTTCATCACTGCCCATGCTCAAAGAATTCTGGAATTCTTACTGAAGGACGAAGTAGAAAAGGGCAAGATTACCTTTCACGTAATTGACGGTTGCACCATTGAGCACCGTGCCGAGGTTGGAAAAGCCCTCCCCGATGACGTAGTAGAAGAACTGAAAAAATGCCACGTTATCCTGAAGGGTCCCACCACCACCCCCCGTGCCGGCGATCCCTGGCCTAACATTGAAAGTGCCAATGTTGCTATGCGGAAGGAGCTTGACCTCTTCGCTAATGTTCGTCCCGTTAAGGTTCCCGAACAGGGCATCGACTGGACATTCTACCGGGAAAATACCGAGGGTGCTTACGCAGTAGGCTCCAAGGGTGTTCATGTGAATGATGATCTGGCAATCGACTTTACCGTAACCACCCAGGAGGGGAGTGAACGGATTGCTAAGGCGGCATTTGAATACGCAAAGAAAGCTGGCAAGACCCGGGTTACTGCTGTTACCAAGGCAAACGTGGTCAAGACCACCGACGGTAAATTCCTCGGAATTTGTCAGGAGGTTGCCAAGGACTATCCCGGCATTGAACTGGATGACTGGTACATCGATATCATGACCGCAAAGCTGGTTGACCCCAAGCGGAGAACCCAGTTCCAGGTTCTGGTTCTGCCCAACCTCTACGGCGATATCTTAACCGACGAGGCTGCTGAATTCCAGGGCGGCGTCGGCACTGCAGGCAGTGCCAACATCGGGAAACGGTACGCTATGTTTGAGGCAATCCACGGCAGTGCCCCCAGAATGGTTGCCGAGGGCCGCGCCCAGTATGCCGACCCCTGTAGCATCATTCGTGCAGACGTCATGCTCTTGGAACATATCGGCTATGCAGACCGTGCAAAGAAATTAGAGCGCGCCCTTGACATTTGTATGTACGAAGAAAAGAAACTGGTGATTACCGGTCGGGACACCGGCTGCACCGGCGAAGAATTTGCGGACTACATCATGGAAACTATCCAAAAGCTGT
>JAGALN010000240.1 GCA_017625185.1 Clostridia bacterium | reverse complement strand
GTCAGGAAAAGACGGTGGAGAACCAGACCAGACTTGAAAACTTAGACGAATTTATCTCCATGGTACAGGAGTCGGTGAAGAAGGACGCGGCCTTGACCCTGGAGCAGTTGCTTGAGGATATTTCCCTGATTTCAGATATTGATAACTACGACGAGGCGCAGGAAACGGTGACTTTGATGACCCTCCACAGCGCCAAGGGTCTGGAATTTCCCAATGTGTTCTTGATGGGAATGGAGGAGGGAGTCTTCCCGGGGATGCGTTCCTTTGGGGACGCTGAGGAGATTGAGGAAGAGCGTCGCCTTTGCTATGTGGGCATTACCCGTGCCAAGGAGCGGTTGTTCCTCTCCCGTGCCCAGAGCCGGACCCTGTTCGGTGCCACCAAGTATAACCCGCCCTCCCGGTTTTTGGACGAGATTCCTATGGATTTGCTTGACCGAAAAGAGGAGCGGCTCAAGACGCCGGTTTCTGTGGAGCTGCCGGTTACTCCGGCACAAGGCTTTGGTAAGAGTGGGTATCTTGACAGGAAAGAAGAAAAGAAATCCCAGGTTGCCAACGGCATGGCATATGCTGTGGGCGACAAGGTCAAGCACCGGAAGTTTGGTATCGGTACCGTTGTGGATGCCCAGAGCATGGGTGCTGATATGCTGCTTCGGATTCAGTTCCCCGAGGGGGAGAAAAAGCTGCTGGCGGCGTATGCACCCATAGAGAAAATAGAAGAGTAAGGGCGATTTACGAATCGCCCGTTCCCATAGCGAAAAACATTGTGGATAACCATTGTAGGGGAGGGTTTCCATGCCCTCCCGATGATATTACACATTGGAATGCGGGCGGGGATAGAACCCCACCCCTACAACCAACCCACATGGATATTCATTGTAGGGGCAATTCACGAATTGCCTGTTTCAAAAGGAGGTATCGCCATGTATCATATTCTATCCCAGGTCTATGACCAGATGCAGGAAATTAATTATAAAGAATTTGTCGATTATTATGAGTCGATATTTGAGCGGTTCTGTGTCCAGCCGGAGCTGGTGCTGGATTTAGGCTGCGGTACAGGGAATATCACGTTAGAACTGGCGGAGCGGGGATATGACATGATAGGACTTGATGCCTCTCCCGAGATGCTGGAAATCGCCATGGAAAAGGCGAGGGAGCAGGGAAAAGAGATTCTGTTTCTCCATCAGGACATGACCGAGTTTGAACTCTATGGCACGGTGGGCGCCATGGTCTGTGCCTTGGACGGGGTGAACTACCTAACCGAGGATGGGCAACTGGCGAGGATGCTGAAATTACTCCATTATTACCTTGACCCGGGCGGCATCTTCATCTTTGATTTGAATACCGAGTATAAGTACAAAGAGGTGCTGGATGGCAGAACCTTTGTCTATGACACCGAGGACGGATACTGTGCCTGGAGCAACGAGTTTGATGAAGGGGAGGATATCTGCTACTTTGACCTGAACTTTTTCTTAAAGAACGAGGATGGCACCTATACCCGTCAGGACGAGTATCAGGAGGAAAGAGCCTATTCTGTCGAAGAGGTCAAGCAGGCAATTGCCGAGTGCGGATTAATCTGTCTGGGAGTCTTCGATAACCTGAGTTTTGAACCTGCAAAACCGGATTCGGAGCGAGTTTTTGTGGTAGTCCGGCGGGAAACGTTGTAGGGATATCCCCGAATCACCCGAAAACGAAAAAATGTATCCCTCCAAGCAGTACATCTTTTCCCTACCTTGTATTGAAAAACGAAATATAATGTGATAAAATAAAAAAGAAATGAGGTGAAAACAAATGAAAAAATTTTTGGGAGAGTTTAAGGCGTTCATTGCCCGGGGCAATGTGATGGATTTGGCAGTCGGCGTTATCATCGGCGGTGCTTTCCAGAAAATCGTGGCATCCTTGGTTGGGGATATGATTACTCCTCTGCTGGGATTGTTTGGCGGTGCTAACTTTGAAAACCTGATTTGGAAGATTGGCGAGGTGGAAATTCGGTACGGTACATTCATTACCACTGTGATTGACTTTTTGATTATGGCGTTCATTATCTTCCTGCTGGTTAAGGCTATCGCCCGGGTAACTGACCTGACCAAGAAGCCGGAGCCGGAGGCGGCACCTACCACCAAGAAGTGCCCCTACTGCTGCAGCGAAATTGCCATCGAGGCAACCCGTTGCCCCAACTGCACTTCTGAGCTGAATGCGTAAAAAGAAAAGGAGGATTTGTTATGAATCAAATCAATACAGTGCCTCCTGCCATGGCGGCAGGTATGGGAGCAATGATGGCGGTTTACGCCATTGTTATCCTTGTTTTATGGGTTCTGCAAGTTGTAGCTTACTGGAAAATTTTCGAAAAGGCAGGCGAGCAAGGTTGGAAATCCATTATCCCGGTGTATTCTGACTACATACTCTATCGAATCGCCTGGGATACCAAGCCCTTCTGGGTTCTCCTAGGGTTAGCTGCTCTCAATCTGTTGCTTTCCTGGATTCCGGTAGCCGGAGTAGTCTTTAGCTTTATTACCGGTATTCTGGCAGTCATCATTGAGATTTTGCTCTATGTGAAGCTGTCCAGGGCATTTGGCCACGGCAGCGGCTTTGCAGCAGGATTGGTTTTCCTATCCACCATTTTTGTGTTGATTCTTGGTTTTGACAGTTCCGAGTATCTGGGTCCACAAGAGTAATGAAGAAACCTCCTAGCGGATGTGCGGAAAAGGACGGTCCTTGGGGGATGTCGAGGACACCGTTTCCTACAATGGAAACGCTCAATTTGGCTCACAAGACGGGGTTTCAAAAGGGGCTATCGCCCCTTTTGCTGATGCCCCCGAAGGGGGCGAAGTGGCGCTGGGGCTAGGTGAGCAGAGCGGGGTCTGGCAAAAAGAAGAAAGCTTATATTGGTATACGAAAAGCGCAGAAACACTTGTGTTTCTGCGCTTTGACTATCCTTAAGCATATTCTGCATAGGGTATTCTTTTTTATTCTGTATTTTACTTCCCTACGCCAAATACCGTGTGGAGAATCTTCACAGCCTCGGCACGGGTGACGCTGCGGGAGGGTTTTAAGGTGCCGTCTGGGTATCCGGATAGAATGCCCTGGGCGGTGGCGACCTTCATGCTCTCCTTTGCCCAGAAAGGAATCTCTTCAGCATCCAAAGCGGTAATGGGCGCTCCGGCAAGACCGATTGGCAACAATCGTTGTACCGAAATGGCATATTCCATCCGCTTGATATTGTCATTGGGTTTGAATTCCACGCCATAGTCGGTAAGCTGACCTTTCATAAGACCCAAAGCATAGACTGCCTTGACCCGGGAGAGTGCCCACCAGGGAATCTCAGCGGTGTCGGTAAAGGGAAGGGTGGTGTTCTGGTACTTGGCGGTGTCCAGATTCAGGTAATTGCAAAGCATAATGGCAAACTCGGTACGGGTCATATTGTCGTCCGGCTTGAAAACCAGGTTGGTCAGGCTGCCGTCCTCACTGCTGCCGGTAACGACGTTGCACGCTGCCATATAGCTGATGATATCCCGTGCCCAATGGGTTTTGGTGTCCGGGAAGGGGTTTGCGCAAAGGGCAGGACTGCCCCAATCATAACCAGCGATAGCGGCAGCACCGTTTTCTGCCGTTGCCACCAGAACCAGACGGTGGTATTCCCCGGCAAGCTCCTCCGGCATAATGTAGGTTAGGATGCCGGACTTGGTATAGTTAAATGCCACCGGTTTGCCGTCTAAATAAAGCTGAATATTTTCCACCGGAACCCGGCTATTCTCGCAGGAGATGGAGGCGGAAAGACCCTGACTGATAATCTGCCCGTAAATCACTGGCCGGGGTACATCCTCGGGGATTTCGTCGTTTAAGCGAATCCGTACCGGAATCTCCTTGGTGCAGAGTCCTGCATTGACCGCCAGGGTGCCCATGGCACCGCTGTTTCCGCTTGCGGTAAACTTTCCGTCCTTGGTAATCTTCCCGATGCTCCTGTCTTCGCTGACCAGTCGCCAGGTGAAGCTGTCGTTTTTGACAATCATCTTTTCCCTGCCCCAGTAGGCAGTAGCAGAGAAGGTAAGTTCCTGCCCCGGTTCCACCACCAGCTCGGTGACGGCATCGCCGGTTTCTGTATCAAAGACCCGGATTTCCTCCGGAGTGGCAACGGCACGGAGCATGGTGCTTCCTGAAACGCCGCCACCCTCTGCTTTGATGTAGACATCGCCATTCCCCCGAACTGTAACCAGACCGCTTTCGGTCACTTCAGTTTTCAATCCGTCCGGAGAGGGAGTATCGGCATCATCGGTTAAGGTATAAGTGATATCCGCCGGAGTTTTGGCAGGCCCGTAGGAATTGTCGATGGCATCTGCCGTCAGTTGCACCGAGGCACCGGAGAGAACCGGTTGACCCCAATGGGAAACCGTCAGCCGATAGGGAACGCCAGAGGGGGCGTTATTCTTCTTTAAGAAGAAGAAATTGGCACAGCTTCGCTGCCTGCCCTCGGAGGGAGAGTTGATAACCCGAAAATCGGTGGTTCCTGGCAGAACTCCGCCTAAAGTGGTGGAGCCGCCACCGTCCAAATTGATGGCATCTACACAACCAAGCTCCAAAAGACGTTTGGCAACCGTTTCCTTCCGGGCACCGTAGCTATAGCCGGTTTGGCGGCCGTCGAGGGTGTAGAAGATGATGGTACCATCCTTTTTGATGCCGATGGCACTCCGGGGCGCCGCCCCTTCGTCAGTAAAGTCAAGTTCTCCGTTTGTCAGTAATTTGCCGCCGGTGTTACCCATGGCATAGACTGCCGTTTCCCAGCGGGGGTCGTTTCCTGCGTCCTTGGTATCCACCGTAACCTTGGTGCCGGGAGTCAGGGTGGCAATCCGGTCCTTAATGGTTTGATCCGCCGCGTCGGATACACTAAGAACCCATTTTCCTTCGGGAATGGCAACGGTGCCTTCGTCGGCGGTGACCGATTCTACCACAGCGGTAATGGAGCTATTCAATGTAATGATATCAGTTTTGGGTTTTAAAACGATATTGATGCCCGGGTCCTCTGCATAGGTGCTCTCCCCGAAGTCTTTGGTAAAGAGATAGAGGGCGTAGGGCTGTCGGTATTTGTTGATACATTCCACCGGGATACTGCCAAGTTCGGTGTTGATGTTGGTGGAGATGGGTAGGGTGCCCATAAAGGCAGTGCCGTCCTCCCGGAAGCCAATGGCGGAAAGCCAGCCGGCATCCTTGGAAATCACCCGTTTTTCCATGATGAGGTTGCTCATGGGAACTCCCGTCTGGAGGGAGAAGAAGTCTCCGTTCATCCCGATGGCGCTCCGGATACCCTGGCTGGTTAAGTTCTGGTTCGCCTGGGTGAGAGTCCGTTTTCCGTAGACCGAGGTGCCGTTTGTAATAATGGGAGTAATATCCGGGTTGGGTGTGTATGCCACATAGTGCTCAGTCTGCTGCCCCACCGAACCGTCATCAAAGGTGCTCTTGTAAAGAACGGTTCCCTGGGAATACTCGGTGATTTTGATGGAGGTTTGTTTTCCCAGAACAGCAGCCGATACAGGTAGCTGCCCCAACAAAACAAAAAGCGCCAGAAGCGCTGCGGAAAAAGGTTTGCTATATCGGTTTGATCGCTTCATAAAAGTCAATCCCTTTCGTTGTTTCGGCAAAAAAGAGCAAGAATTTGCACAAATCGCCGAAAAAATCATGGAATATATCCGTTTTTCGTGCTATTTTCAGGGAAAAAAGCACTTGACAACCCCCAATTTGCGTGATATAATAATTATCTCTTTATAATGAGAAATTATGCGTCTTTCTCGGCATCTGTGGGGCAAAAACGAAAAATGTAACTGTAGTATAGCACAGATTTTTCGTCTTGGCAAGACCTTTTTGACCGGGAATTTCTGCAAACGAAAATTGGATAAGATAATCTGCTTGAAAATGGTGCACAAAAGCAGAGTTTTAATAAATTCTTAGATGAGGTGATCGGTTTTATGGTACATCCTGTGAAACT
>JAGALN010000239.1 GCA_017625185.1 Clostridia bacterium | reverse complement strand
CTCCAAAGGTGGTGCCGTGGTCTCCGGGGGTAAACGCCTGGGCAACCGATTCCTTTGCCACAAAGGCGCCGATGGGAATACCGCCGCCCAGACCCTTTGCCATGGTTACGATATCCGGTTCTACCCCGTACCATTCATAGGCAAAGAGCTTTCCCGTCCTGCCGATGCCGGTTTGTACCTCGTCGGCAATCAGGAGAATGTCCTGTTCCTTACAGATGTCGGCGATGGCGTCTACAAAGGATTGTTCCAAAGGCATCACGCCGCTTTCGCCCTGAATCATTTCCACCATAATCGCTGCCGTGTTGGGAGTCAGCGCTGCTTTTAAGCCGTCAATGTCGTTAATCTCCACATGGGTGAACTTCTCCAGCAGGGGAAGATAGGGTTTCTGGTATTTTTCCTGCCCCGTTGCGGCAACCGTTGCCAGGGTTCTGCCGTGGAAGGAATTTTTCAGGGTAATAAACTCTCTCTTTTCCGGCTTGCCCTTTTCCACGAAATACTTCTTGGCGAGCTTGATGGCGCCCTCATTGGCTTCCGCGCCGGTGCTGGCAAAGAATGCTCTGTTACCACAGCTATGTTCCACCAACATTTGTGCAAGCCTTGCCTGGTTCTCTACATAATAGACACTGGAGGTATGGGTGATATGTGCCACCTGCTCCTGGAGCTCCTGAACCAGCCGGGGATGGGCGTAGCCCAGAGCATTGACGGCAATGCCGGCAAAAAAGTCCCGGTAGGTCTTGCCCTCGGTGTCGGTTAAGGTAATCCCTTCCCCTTTTTGAAAGCAGACCGGGGTTCTGGCACCAAAGGTGTTCATGTAATACCTTTCGTCCAGTGCTTGAATTTCCTGTAATGTCATTTCTTTCATCCCTTTTGTGTAAAATGTTCATCGCTCAAACAGCCGATGATATAGTCATATCCCGCCTCAGTATGAGGCAGACAACAACCGCTGCAATCCTTAACAGGTGTTCCGCCCTTACCGGGAATCATGGTAAAATTCCCGCCGCAATCCGGAAAGGGATAGAGGGGACAGAAGCAGAAGAGGCAGTTGAGCTCCTCCATAGGATGACAGGGGTAGTATTCGCAATTTTTATTCTGAAAATAACGGGAACTCATGATGAACTCCTTTTCAAATACAAAAAGCCGCAACTCTGTCAAGAACTGCGGCTTGGGTTGCTTGGGTTATGCCTCATCAATGGGTGCAACAGTAACCTTCCGGCGAGGCTCCTCGCCAACACTGTAGGTCTTGACCCGGGTACTGTTCTGCAATGCCGCATGAATGATCCGCCGTTCGTTGGGGGACATGGGTTCTAAGGAAACGGCTTTCCGTTCCCGAACCACACGGTATTCCAGACTCTTTGCCAGTTTTTTCAGGGTTTCTTCCCGCTTTGCACGGTAACCCTCGGTATCAACATTGACCTTGATGTAAGAATGCTTTTCCTTGTTTACATACAGAGAGGTCAGGTATTGAACCGCATCCAGGGTTTCGCCACGCTTACCGATTAAGGCACCCATCTTGGAGCCTGCAACGGTTGCATCCACCGAGTCGCCGCCGTGTACTACGGTAATCTCGGCATCGGCAAGACCCATCTTGTGGATCAGTTCGTTCAAAAAGAAGTCGGCATCCTTCAAGGACTGCTCGGTTACCTCGGAGCGCTTGGGGGCTTTTTTGGGAGCAGACTCCGGTTCAGGAGTTGCCGGGGTTTCTGCCTTCTTCAGGGGGGCAGATGCCTTCTTTTTCCGGCCCTCGGGACCTACATGGTCCTTAAAAGAGGGAACCTCCTTGGGCGCATAGGGGTTGGCGCCGCCACCGGTGGTTTTATCAGACGCTGCTCTGGATTGTGCCAGCTTTTGAATCCGTTCCTCTTCCTCTGCCTCTTTGGTAATCCAGGCAGAAATGATAACCTCCTTGCCGATGAGAAGACCCATCAGTCCTTTGCCCACTTCCCGTTCTACCTCATAGGAAAGCTCCTCTACCGGAACGCCGAATTCCTCGGCAGCAAGCTTCAGCGCCTCTTCCTTATTTTTTGCGTTTTTTTCGATTTTTCTTAACATTGACAATCTCTCCTTCGATTTGTTCATCGGTAACATCGATTCGAATGACCTTGGTGAGCACAAACTGCTGTGCCAACTGGAGAATGTTGCTCACAATCCAGTAAAGACCAACTGCAGAGGGCAGAGTAAAGGCAAACCATGCAGAAATCAATGGCATCATCAATGTCATAGACTTCATGGGATTGGGTTGTTCCTCGCCGTTTGCATTCTTTTGAGGCTGGGCGGGCTGCATTGCCTGGGAGATCTTGGAGGTAAACCAAGAACTCAAGCCGGACAGAAGCGGAATGGTCCAAAGCAGCATGGTTTCTGCCGTCAAGCCGTTTACACGGCCTAAGAACAGTCCAAAGAATGCACCCATGTTGGGGGTCATAGAAAGGTTAAGACCAATGAAATTAAAATCAATAATGTCGTAGTTTTTGCCGGTTTCGGTGATGAACTGACTGTTCATAATCTCCGGATGGGCGTGGATAAACTCCGCAATCTGGATTTCGTACATGCCGAACATCCTGTAGGAATTTTCGGTCAGGGTTTCCAGCTTCTCGATGCCGAGAGCGGTGAAGAACTGGGAAAGTCCGCCAGGATTTCCCTCTGCCCAATCAAGGACAGCGCTGACGATTCTCCAGACCTCGTCCTCGCCAAAGCCCATCAAGTAGACCACCGGTTTTTTCACTACCCAATAGAGTGCCATCAGAATGGGAAGCTGAATCAGCATGGGCAGACAGCCGCTCATGGGGTTGACTTTATATTTTTGGTAGAGCTTCATGGTTTCCGCATTCAGCTTTTCCTTATCGTTTGCATACTTTTGTTGCAGCTCGTTTAAAAGGGGCTGCAGTTTTTGGGTCATCATCATAGACCGCTGCTGCTTTACCATCAGGGGAAGCAGAGCCAATTTAATCAAAACAGTAAACAAAATGATGGCAACGCCGTAGTTCCCTACCAGAAGGTTGCACAGTTTCAATACCCAACCAAGGGCAATCATAATATAGGACACTATTGTCCCTCCTCTTGTGTATTATGGATAATCCACGCCCCCCGGATTCCATGGGTTGCAGCGAAGAATCCGCCAAATTGCTTTCAGGCTGCCCCGCAAAGCTCCGTATTTTTGAATGGCCAAAATGGCATACTGGGAGCAGGTGGGATAAAAACGGCAGCAGGGCTTTTTCAGGGGCGAAACCCAGCGTTGATACCCGTGAATCACGCTAATCAAGAGCCGTTTCATCAATTCTTGCCTCCAATGTATCCATGGCACGGCGAAAATCCCGCACCAGCTTGTGGTAGGGTGCCTCCACCGTAAAGGTGCGGGCAACGATACAGAAATCGTACCCTTTAAGATAAGGCTGTTCCAGGCGGAACAGTTCCCGAATCCGGCGTTTTGCCCGGTTTCGCATGACGGCACCACCCACCTTTTTCCCGGCGGTAATGCCAAGGCGGCAGGCTTTTTGCCGATTGGGAAGTGCATAGACCACCATGGTGGGGGTCACTATCGACCTTCCCTTGCGGTAGAGCCGCTGAAATTGCCTGTTCTGGTCCAAACTCGTTATCTTCATGGTTTCTTAATCCTATTATTACAAATAGACAAAAAGACGCCGATGGCGCCTTCCAGACTGTCGAAAAACTTGTTGTGTTGTTCCCCGAACCTGATAAACTGCACTACGACAGCGTCCGGCAGCATTGCCGCCGGAACGCCCGGGTTATGCAGCTTACGCAGACAGCTTCTTTCTGCCCTTCAGTCTTCTTCTCGCCAAAACCTTACGGCCGTTTTTGGTGCTCATTCTCTTTCTAAAGCCGTGCTCTTTTGCGCGATGTCTCTTTTTGGGCTGGAATGTTCTCAGCATTGCAATCCCTCCTTAACAAATTGTATTTAGGTAGCGGCCCGCTTTTGAGGCAGACCGGATTTCTACATAATAAAGAAAACCTGTAGTATTTTACCACGGAATCTCCAAAAAGTCAAGGGCATTTTTGGAGAAAAAATTTTTTTAAAAAAGTTTTTGGGAAAAATGGCATATCTTGTAGAGGCAAGAGGGGGCAGAGGTCTATATTTGGTGTTTTGTGAAAAAAAGAAATTTTTCCCTCAATTTTTTGGGATTTTTGGTGTTGCATTTTTTTTGTTTTTTGTTATAATAGTTTATGTTGCCCTAAATGCGGAAACGGAAAATTGCATTATGGCAGAATATAATATTATTGAAGAAAAGGAGGCATCTGACCGTGAACCAGTTGGCAGAATTATGGAATCGGGTATTGGAAGAGATTCAACCGGAAGTTTCTACCATTTCCTTCGACGCATGGATCAAACCCATCCGTCCGGTTGAGATGACGGAAACCACCATCCGGCTTTCTGTTCCTGACGGCATTAATCAGGAAGTGATTCAGACCAAGTTCCGGTCGATGCTGGAAAGCTGCATCAAGCTGGCGGCAGGACGAGCCTACGAGATGGAGGTCGTCTGCGGCAATCCGGAACAGAGGAAGGCGGACAAGAACGCGGACCCAATCCGGAACCAGAACCCGCTCAACCCCAAATATTCTTTTGAGAATTTTGTGGTGGGCAATAAAAATAATCTTGCCTATGCGGCGGCTTTGGCAGTGGCAGAGGTTCCCTCTTCCACCCACAACAATCCTTTGTTTATTTACGGTGGGAGCGGTCTTGGAAAGACCCATCTTCTCCACGCCATTGGTAACTATTTTTTGAAGAACTATCCTGACAAAAGGGTGCTTTACACCACCTCGGAGAAGTTTACATACGAATTGGTTACCGCCATCCGGGAAAAAACCAATCAGGAATTCCGGAACCGTCATCGGAATGTGGACATCCTTTTGATGGATGACGTGCAGTTTTTAGCCACCAAGGAGCTGGCCCAGGAGGAGCTTTTCCATACGTTTAATACCCTTTATGAGGCGGGCAAGCAGATTGTCCTGACCTCGGACCGGCTTCCTTCGGAAACCCCTCATCTGGCGGACAGGCTGAAAACCCGGTTCCAAATGGGACTTTTGGCGGATATTCAGCCACCGGATTATGAAACCCGGCTCGCCATCCTCCGTGCCAAGATTGAAGAAGAATACTTTACCTTTGACGAAGAGATTGTGGAGTATATGGCAAACAACATCAAAACCAATGTCCGGGATTTAGAGGGTGCCGTCAAGCGGATTTTAGCCTATGCCGGCATTGAGAGGACCAACACCATTTCCATGGGATTGGCACAAAAGGCACTCAAAGAGATTCTCCATACTCTGCCTCAGCGGGATATTACCATTAAGGTGATTATTGATGAGGTGGAGAAGTATTTCCGGCTCCCCGGCGGTTCTCTGATTGCCAAGCGAAAGTCCAATGACATTGTATATCCCCGGCATATTGCCATGTATATAGCCCGTGAGGTGCTGGATGAGTCCTACCCCAGAATCGGGGAGGAGTTCAATCGGGACCACACTACGGTTATGACAGCGGTGAAGAAAATCCGTGAGAATTTAAGCGGAGATACCGAGCTGTCTGCCATCATCCGGGATTTGGTTGAAAATATCAATAAGAACTAAAAATCGCAAGGTTTTTACCACGGAGATGTTGTATGAAACTACATGATACCATTACTGCAATCGCCACCCCCATCGGTACGGGTGGCATTGCCATTTTAAGGATAAGCGGTGCCGATGCGGAAACCGTTGCAGGGCGGATTCTATCTGCCCGGGAGGAGCTTTCCCGGTGGGAGAGCCATAAGCTGACCCTTTGCCGTGCTCATCGGCTGGACGATCCGGAGCGTTATTTGGACAGAGTCCTGGCAGTTGTCATGCGTGCCCCTCATTCTTATACTGGGGAAGATGTGGTGGAGATTCATTGCCACGGCGGTTTTCTGGTTGCGGACCGGATTTTAAAAGAACTGCTGATTGCCGGAGCCAGACTGGCAGAGGGCGGGGAGTTTACCCGCCGTGCCTTTTTGAACGGGAAGACGGGACTTGATGAGGCAGAGGCGGTCATGGATGTGATTGATGCCCGTTCGGAGCTTGGTCTGGAGAATGCGGCACGGGCCTTGCAGGGCGGCTTGAAAGAAAAGATTGATGCCCTGCGGGAAGAGGTTATGAAGCTTACCGCACATATTTCGGCGGCGGCGGATTACCCCGAAGAGGTGGAAGCACCGGAGCGTCAGGAAACGGCTGAAAATCTGACGGTTTTGAAAAAAGAGATTCGGGCACTTCTGGGGACCTTTGAAACTGGGCGAATGCTTCGGGATGGAATCCAGACTGTCATTGTGGGCAGACCCAACGTGGGGAAATCCTCTCTCCTCAATGCCCTTGCCCGCTGCGACAAGGCCATTGTTACTGATATTCCCGGCACAACCCGGGATGTGATTGAAGAAACTGTGAACCTAGGCGGGGTTGCCCTCCGGCTCCTGGATACGGCGGGGCTTCGCCGGAGCGACGATGAGGTAGAGAAAATCGGTATCAACCGTGCCAGGGAGAAGATGGAAACGGCAGACCTTTGTCTGTTTGTGATAGACAGCAGCCGGGAGCTTTCCTTGGAGGATGAAGAAATTGCCGGGGAACTGCCCGATTGTGCCGGACTGGTGCTTTTGAACAAGACCGATTGCGGACAGAGAATTACCCGGGCGGAGCTTGCGGAAAAGCTGAACATACCGCCGGAATCGATTTTGGAAACTGCGGTTCCCAAGACTGGCAAGGCTTTGGGAATCGAAGAATTGGAGCAGGCGATTTCGAAACTGTTCCTGGAACAAAAGGTTCAGCCGGGGCAGGTGTACTTGAGCAATGTCCGGCAGCGGGACGCTTTGCAAAAGGCGTTGGACGCACTGGTTCGTGCCGAGGCGGGAAATGCTACAGAAATGCCCTACGATTTGCTCTTTGTGGATTTGGAGGATGTTCTCTCTGCTCTGGGTGAGGTCACCGGACTTACTGTTCAGGAGGAGATTGTAGATCAGGTATTCTCCCGATTCTGCGTAGGGAAATAGGAAGAGAAAAATTCGATGAAAAGGAGGTGTGGGCATGGACGGCTTTTTGGTGTCCTATGAATTTGCGGAAAAGTATATCCGGTTTTCCAATCCGGAGTATATTCAGGTCTATCTTTATGTAAGCTATAAAAAAGAAAAGGACGGTAAGGTTCATACCATCCAGCAGGTTGCAACGGAACTGGATATCAGCTGTGAGCATGCGGCATTTGTCTTGGATTTCTGGGTCAGCCGGGGAGAACTGCGAAAGACCAAAACCGGCTATAGCTTCCCCGAACCCGAGGCGAAACCCGCACCCCAAAGAAATGCAAAACCGGAACCGGTGGCGCTTCGCCGACAGTCCAGACCCTCCTATACCATGGCAGAGATTGACACCGTTGCCACACGAAATAAGGCAATATCCGGACTCTTCTATCAGGCGGAGACGGTGCTCCAGAAGGTGTTGACCCAATCGGATATGGAGATGCTCTACTCCTTTGTGGATTGGCTGGGACTGCCGGTAGAGGTGATTACCATGCTTCTCTCCTACGGGGTAAAGCGAGGTAAGACCGGAAGAAGATATTTGGAAACCGTTGCTATGGATTGGGCAGAACGGGGAATTGACACCTTCGAGGCTGCCGAAGCACATGTGATGGAGCTGGAGGAGCGGGATAGCACCGAACGGAAAATCTGCAGTATCCTGGGGATTTTTGACCGTGCTTTGACGGCTACCGAGAAGAAGTACATCAAGCAGTGGGCGGAAATGCCGGGGCTTTCTCTGGATTTGGTGCCGGTTGCCTATGACCGGACGGTTTCCCGAACCGGAAAACTCAGCTGGAGTTACATGAACAAGATTCTAAAGAGCTGGGCAGAAGAAGGACTCACCACCGAGAAGCAGGTGCTGGAGAGCGAGGAGGCGTACCGGGGCGGACCGTCAAAGAAGGCAGAACCGGGTCCCAAGCCGAGCCGCTTGAATAACTACTCGGACACCAATTCGGTGGATTACGATGTGTTGGAGGAACAGCTTCTGGATTTGATGTTGGACGATGGAATGGAAACGAGGTGAGATACCATGGAATCTGCATACACATTGGCAAACCGTGCCTTAACTGAGCGGCGGGAGGAGAACCGTGCCGAGCAGGAGCGCCGGGTAGTCGAGGTCCGCAGCGCTTTCCCGGAGGAGTATGATCGCATTGAGGCGGGGCTCCGGCGGGGGGGCACCGCATTGGCACGTTGCGTCCTGACGGGGGGGATGGATTATGAAAAGATTGAAGAATCCATCCGTAGCCTGCAAAAGCAGCGGAGAGAATTGCTGAAGAGCCTGGGCAAGCCGGAGGATTATCTGGAGGAGGTTGTCACCTGTTCTCTTTGCCGGGATACGGGATTCTTGGAAACCGGCAGGCGTTGCGGCTGTTTGGAGGAGTTGATTGCCAATTCTATGGGAGCAAGCTCCAACCTGACGGGGATTATGAAGGAGCAGACCTTTGATAAGGTGGATTACACCCTCTTTGCCAAGCAACCCAAGGAAAACGGACGGGAGCCTCTGACCTACATGAAAACGGCGTATGAAAAGGGTTTCCGGTTTGCCGATACCTTTGATAAGACCCATGGGAACCTCTTGCTAATGGGGAACGCAGGGACGGGAAAGACCTATCTTTCCAGCTGTATTGCCAACCACGCTTTAAAGCGGGGTAAGTCCGTTTACTACCAGACGGCGTTCCGGCTCTTTGAGCTTTTGGAAAAGCTGAAGTTTGACCGCTTGCTTCCTGAGGAAGAGGAACTGGCAGCCTATAGTGCCCGGCAGATTCATCAGGCAGACCTTTTGATTATTGATGATTTGGGTACCGAGTTTGTGACGGCGTATTCCGCTGCGGCAGTGTTTGATTTGATCAACAGCCGGCAGCTTCAGGGAAAGAGCACCGTGGTTTCCACCAACCTGAACCTGGAGGGATTGGAGAAAATTTACAGCAAGAGACTTACTTCACGGTTTTTGGGTGGATTTGAGATCATTCCTTTTATCGGGCAGGACCTTAGAATGCAGAAGCACATTCGCACCGGGGAATAGGGAAGGTTTGGTCAAGACAGAGAAACTTTTCGCAAAATTTTGGTTAGTTTTTTTGCGGATTTGCATGAAAAAGATGTTGTAATTTACTTGGAATCGTGATAGAATAAGCCTATATGTGTATCGTGAGATACAAGATTCCGACACCACAGAGAGGAATCCGTTCTTCTCTGTAAAATTCAAGAATCAGGGAGATTTCATTATGTTAAAGAAGAAGTGGCTGCTAAGAGATTTTGACAAGAAGCGTGTGGTGGAGATTTCCAAGCGTTTTCACATTTCCCCTCTGACGGCCATCATTTTATACAACCGTGGGATTCAGGAGGACGATGCCATTGACAGATTTCTGTCCAGAAATCTGGGCGTTCTCCATGACCCCTATTTGATGAAGGATATGGAAAAGGCGGCATTCAGAATCCGTCAGGCCCAGGAGAAAAAAGAAAAGATTACCATATACGGCGACTACGACGTGGATGGCATTACCTCCATTGCGATTCTGTATAAGCATCTGCGGGAGATGGGCATTGAGGTGGACTACTATGTTCCTGACCGGATGCAGGAGGGTTACGGAATCAACCGTGACGCCCCGAACAAGATCCGGGAGGGTGGTACCTCCTTGATTATTACCGTAGATACCGGCATTACTGCGGTAGAAGAGAGCGAGTATGCCAAGGAAATCGGTCTTGATGTGATTGTCACCGACCACCATGAATGTAAGGAACAGATTCCGGCAGTTTATGCGGCAGTAGACCCCAAACGGAAGGACTGTCCCTATCCCTTTAAGAGTTTGGCTGGGGTAGGCGTTGTATTTAAGCTGATTCAGGCGCTGGACGATAAGGAGTCCCTGCCCGAACTCATGGAGAAGTATTCTGACTTAATGTGTCTGGGTACCGTGGCGGACATTTCCCCTCTGATTGACGAAAACCGTGTAATTGTCACCGAGGGTTTGAAACGGTTCCGTGCCACCAAGAATGTGGGATTAAAAGCACTGATTGATGTTTCGACCAACGGTAAAGCAATCACCACCTCAACCATTGGTTATACCATTGCGCCCCGGATTAACGCCAGCGGCAGACTGGGTTGTGCATCTCGTAGCGTGGAACTGTTTTTGACCGACGATGAGAATCGTGCTAAGGAGCTGGCAGAGTCCCTTTGCGAAGAGAACACCCTTCGTCAGCAGACGGAACAGAAGATGTTCCGAGAGGCTATGGAATATCTGGAAAACCATCCCGAAGTAAAGGAAGATAACGTGATTGTGATCCCTCACGAGAACTGGCACCACGGCATTGTGGGCATCGTATCTTCCAAAATTACCGAGAAGTTTTATAAGCCTTCCATCCTGTTTGCCATTGACGGCGAGGAGGCAAAGGGTTCGGGACGAAGCGTGAACGGATTCAATCTCTTCGGCGCCTTAGAGAGCAGTTCTGATTTGCTGGAAAAGTTCGGCGGTCATGAACTGGCGGCAGGACTTACCATCAAGGCAGAGAACATTGAGGAGTTCCGGAAGAAGATTAACAGCTGTTCCAAGGACCAGTTCAGCGAAACCATGCGGACACCCACGATTCTTTTGGATGCCGCAATCAAGGTTCCCTACATTACCTTGGAAACCGTGAACGATATCAACAGGTTGCAGCCCTTTGGTGTCGATAACCCCACGCCCCTCTTTGCGGTGCGGAATATCAAGATACATAAGATCAGCGTCATGAGCGAGGGAAAGCATCTTCGAATGACTCTCTTAAAGGACGGCAAGTATCTAGATTCTGTGGGATTCGGCATGGGAGAATATTATCAGTATTTGCAGGAGGGCGACTTCATTGATGTGGCGTTCTCTTTGGACATCAACGATTATAAGGGATTTCAGAATGTGCAGCTCATTTTGAAGGATATCAAAAAAGCCGGCGAGGATGCCGAAACAGAGAAGGAATAACTTTGTTGCTTTTTTAGAGAAAAACGGCGGGCTGCTGAGCAGCACGGCGTTTTTTCGTTTTGTAGAGAGGGGGGATTGATATGGCAATCATTACATTAGAAGAATTGCTTAAGCGGATTTCTGACTACCATAGGACAGAAGATTTGAGCCTGGTGGAAAAGGCGTACCGCTTTGCGGAAGAGAAGCATGAAGGACAGAAACGAAAATCCGGAGAGCCGTACTTTACCCATCCGGTTCAGGTAGCCTATAGTTTGGCAGATTTGGGGCTGGATACCCAGTCCATTTGTGCTGCCCTCCTTCATGATGTGGTGGAGGATACCGACACCACCTATGAGGATGTCACCCAGGAGTTTGGGGAAACGGTGACCCTGTTGGTAGACGGAGTTACTAAGCTTGATAAAATCCCCTACACCTCCAAGGAGGAGCAACAGATTGAGAACCTTAGGAAGATGTTCTTTGCTATGGCAAAGGATGTGCGGGTTATCGTGATTAAGCTGGCAGACCGGCTCCATAACATGCGGACCTTGAAGTATCAGCCGGAGGAAAAGCAGAGAGAAATCGCAAGAGAAACACTGGAGGTCTATGCCCCTCTTGCCCACCGTCTTGGTATGTCCAAGATTAAGTGGGAGCTAGAGGATTTGGCACTTCGGTATATTGACCCCATTGCCTATTACGAAATCGTGGATAAAATCTCCCAGAAGCGGGAGGAGCGGGAGCTTTACATTGCCGATATTATGGAAGTCCTGAAGAGACGGCTGGATGATTTAGGCATTGAAGCACGTCTGGAGGGCAGAGCCAAGCATTTTTACAGTATCTACCGAAAAATGTTTATCCAGAACAAAGGCATTGACGAGCTCTATGACCTCTTTGCTGTCCGTGTGATTGTGAATACCATTGCGGACTGCTATTCGGTTTTGGGTATGGTCCATGAGCTTTATAAGCCAATGCCTGGACGGGTGAAGGACTATATCGCCATGCCCAAACCCAATATGTACCAGTCCTTGCATTCTACCCTGATTGGTCCCAACGGCACTCCCTTTGAGATTCAGATTCGCACCAAGGAGATGCACCACACCGCGGAGAACGGCATTGCTGCCCATTGGAAGTACAAAGAGGGCAAGAGCGGTACCAGCGATATGGACAGTAAGCTGGAATGGATTAAGCAGTTGTTGGAAATCCAGAAGGATATGACCAATGCCGAAGAATTCATGCAGACCTTGAAGATTGATATGTTCAGCGACGAGGTCTTTGTCTTTACCCCCAAAGGGGATGTAATCAGTCTGCCGGTGGGGGCAACCCCCATTGACTTTGCCTACGCCATCCACAGCGCGGTGGGTAACCGGATGACCGGTGCCAGAGTCAACGGCAAGATTGTCACCCTGGACCATGTTCTAAAGAATGGTGATATCGTGGATGTTATCACTGCCGGAGGGAGTAAAGGCCCCAACCTTGACTGGCTGAAGATTTGTAAGACCTCCCAGGCACGGAACAAGATTAACCAGTGGTTCAAGAAAGTCAATCGTGAGGAAAACCTCCAAAAGGGCCAGGAAACCATGGAAAAGATGCTGAAACAGCAGGGGATTCCGAACAGTTTTCTGGAGGATAAGATTTTTGTGGAGAGCTTGCTCCGGAAATATGGATTTAATAATCTGGAGGACTTGTATGCCGCCATCGGTTACGGTAGCTCTGCCGCCAACCGGTTTGTGACCCGGTTCCAGACCGAATGCAAAAAGCGGATGGTGGATGAGGAAATGCTGCCGGTGGAGGAAATTCTCCCTATGGTGGTCAAGACCACCGGCAAACCCAACGATAGCGGTGTTGTTGTGGAGGGCATCCAGAACTGCCTGACCCGGTTCTCCCATTGCTGTAACCCGGTACCCGGGGATAAAATTGTGGGCTATGTGACCCGGGGCAGAGGGGTTGCCATCCACCGTGCCGATTGTATCAACATTCTCCATGCCCAACAGAATGCCGGGGAAATGAACCGGTT
>JAGALN010000238.1 GCA_017625185.1 Clostridia bacterium | reverse complement strand
CACAGAACTTTTTTGCCATCAGCGGTACCGCTGCATGGCTGACTGCCCTCTATACCGGAATCCTCTTTTTGAGTGTTTTCGGGGCGGTACTCTATCTTCTTAAGCGGTATAAACTTCAGCTCCCCAAGGGGATTTTGGCTGTGGGGAATCTTTTGCTGGCGATCTACTGGATTTTTTCTGCCGGTTATGCCCTACGGGAGTTTGTGGGGTTTTGCAGGCAGTGGCATTCCCCCGTTCCCCGGGATGGTTTTTGGGCGGCGTGTTGTTGTTGGGGGTGGCAGTTGCGGTGCTTTGCGGCGGCAAGGCGGTTTACCGGATGCACTCCTTGACGGTGCTTGGAGTGGGAATCGCTATGGCAATTGTGGCAATTCTGGGACTGAAATATGCAGAGCCTGCCTACCTGACTCCTTGGCTTGGAAAAGGGGCTGATCAGGTCTTCGGCAGAGGACTTTCCACTCTGTTTTTGTATACCGATAGCATTCTGGTGCTTCAGCTGGCATCTCGATGCCGTGGCGAGGTCAGGGTAGGAAGAACCGGATTTCTGGGCGCTGTTTTGGCGGTGCTTTTGAATGTGGCGCTGGTGCTGGTATCATCCATGTCTCATTCCTCTGCCTTAAGTGGAGTATCCAACAATTTGATTTACCCTTTGACCAAGGCGGCGTATTTTGGAAGGTTCTGGTCCAGAATGGATGCCATCTATCTTCTCGCCCTGATGACCTCGGCATTTTTGTATCTTTCTATGGCAATCCACCTATTCTTTCTCGCCATCAAAGGGGTGACCTGGATTCCCCGCCCGGGGAAAAGGACGGCGGCACTTTGTCTTGTGGGAATTCTTTGTGTTTCCCTGACCGGATGTTATGATGGTAGAGAGGTGGAAGCGGCGGCATATACCATTGCCCTTGGCATTGACCAAGGGGAAACCCAGCGGTATCGGTATACCTTTCAGCTCTCCAACCCTCTGGAATTGGGCGGCAGTATGGAAACGGAAAATACCAAGACAGAATCCCAAGGGGAGGAGGAATCCGCCCAGGAAAATAAAACCGTCAGTAATATCAGTATCGAGGCAGAGGACTTCTACCTGGCGGTCAATCAGCTGAAAAGTCATTTGAGCAAGGAACCGGATTTCTCACACCTGAAACTGTTGGTTTTTTCTTATGATGCCGCCAAGGCTGGCGTTTTAGAGCACGCCTCCCTGCTTTTCTGGGAGCAGGAGGTGCGCCCCAGTACCAATGTCTGCCTGGCAGAATCTGCCGGAAAATTCTTGAAAGAGGTCAAACCCACACTGGAACAGAGCACCGCCCGGTATTACGAATTGCTCTTTCAGAATCGAAACACACCCTATGCTCCCGTGGTGGAGCTTCGGGAGTTTGTGTCCCGGGGAACCGACGGCGGATGGGACCCGGTGCTTCCCATTGCTACGGCGGAAAAGCTGACAGGAATCGGTGTCTTTCAGGAGGGAAAACTGGTAGCCACCATGGACGGTAAGGCGGCAATGCTCTATCGGTTCCTGACCGGGGATGCAACAGAAATCGCAGTAAGGGCGGGAAACTCATCCTTCTCGGTGGCTAGTCGGAAGAAACCGGAGTTTCATGTTGATGCAAACACCTCCCCAAAAAGAATCGGGGTCAGAACCTACCTGACCGCAGAATTGGTTTCGGGGAGCAAAGAGGATTTTCCCGTCCTTACAGCACAACTGGAGGATGAAATGACGGCATTCTTGCGAGAAACCTTCCGGCTGAAAGCGGATGTCTTAGGTGTTGGAGCCTGGATGCGATACGGGATGCTCCAGGAGGGGGAATGGGGAAATGCCAACTGGAGGGAGGAAATGCCGAAATTTGACATATTTAGTCAAACCAGGGTAAAAGAATAAAAAAATTACAAATTTAGGAAATAATTGGTTGACTTTTCTGGAAATTAAGGTACAATGTTGTCATAAAAGAAAAAACAGAATCATTTTGGAAAGGCTGTGAGAGTATGGCAATGAAAGCAACCGGAATTGTCAGAAAACTGGACGAGTTGGGCAGATTGGTTCTTCCTAAGGAACTGCGGAAAACCCTGCAGATTCAAAACGGGGACCCGGTGGAAATTTATGTGGAAGAGGACCGGGTTATTTTGAGAAAGTATCAGCCGGTTTGCATTTTCTGTGGCAGTGCCGAGGATTTGATCGACTTTGAAGAGAAAAAGGTTTGTAAGGCATGTATTGAAGTAATGAAGGAAGAAGCAGAATAAAAAGAGGCGTCCTATGTGAAGTGATATAATGATGGTAGACACAAAAAAGTGTCTGCCATCATTTTTTATGCTATAGTAAAGAAAAGGAGATGAAAGTTATGGGAAGACCCAAGGGTGGCACCAATATTAGCCATAGCAAAGAGGAAAAATTAATATT
>JAGALN010000237.1 GCA_017625185.1 Clostridia bacterium | reverse complement strand
TTGTGGAGGTAAAATATAGATGAATCAAGGTAGAATTATTGTAATCACAGGTGCGCCGGGGACAGGAAAAACTACAACGGCATCTGCTGTTGCAAAAGAATCAGATTTGGAAAAGTCTGTGCATATGCACACAGATGACTTTTATCATTATTTGAGTAAAGGGGCAATACCACCGCATTTGCCGGAATCAAATGAGCAAAATTTGATTGTCATTGAAGCGTTTTTAGAAGCTGCGAAGCGATATGCTCGTGGTGGATATGATGTAATTGTTGACGGTATTATCGGACCGTGGTTTTTAAAGCCGTGGCAAAGTCTTGTTCGGGAACATTATGAGGTGCATTATATTATTTTAAGGGCAAGTAAGGAAGAAACCTTGAAGCGAGCTGTTGAACGCTCAAAGTTAGACCGAAAGACAAATATCGAATTGGTAGAAACCATGTGGGAGCAATTTTGCAATCTGGGAATATATGAATCGAATGTTATAGATACGACCACTTATTCCATTCAAGAAACTGTTTCCGCAGTACAAGAAAAAATCGCAAGTAGGGCAGCGTTGTTGTCTTAGATTGTTTTGGTGCAATTCCAGTTTGTTAGCTTTACATCGGGTCAACTTGTCCCGAACTTTTACAACTAAATACCCGCCGCTCACACAGTGGCACACCGAGCAGGAAATCTGAAAAAGGTCTCCTGCTTTTTTTCTGCCCAAAATGAGGTGGTAAAACGCCACCCCATCCACCAATTAGCGAAAGGAGGGACACGAAATGCCTTGTCCACACAACGAAATCACGATTGTTCAGCGCAGCCAGCGGCAGTCTGCGGTTGCCGCCGCTGCTTACCAAAGCGGCGAAAAGCTGTTCTGTGAATACGACCAGCAAGTAAAGCACTACCCGGAAAAGCGTGGTATCGTCCACAATGAAATCCTGCTCCCGGCAAATGCTCCACAGGAATATGCAGACCGCAATACTTTATGGAATGCCGCCGAAGCGGTGGAAAAGCAATGGAACTCCCAGCTTGCAAGGCGGTGGGTGCTTACCATTCCCAGAGAGATACCGCCCGACCAGTACGCTGTCCTTGTACGGGAGTTTTGTGAACAGCAGTTTGTTTCCAAAGGCATGATTGCTGATTTTGCCATCCATGACCCCCATCCGCCGGGACACAATCCCCACGCCCATGTCCTGCTGACCATGCGGGCAATGGATGAACATGGAAAATGGCTTCCCAAGAGCCGCAAGGTTTATGACCTTGACGAAAACGGGGAACGGATCAAACTTCCGTCCGGCAGATGGAAAAGCCACAAGGAGGATACGGTGGATTGGAACGACCAGAAGTATTGCGAAATCTGGCGGCATGAATGGGAGGTCATCCAGAACCGCTATCTGGAAGCCAATGACCGCCCAGAGCGTGTGGACTTGCGTTCTTATGCCAGACAGGGGCTTGATATTATCCCTACTGTCCATGAGGGAGCTGCTGTCCGGCAGATGGAAAAGCGGGGTATCCAGACGAACATCGGCAACCTGAACCGGGAAATCAGAGCCGCCAACCGCCTGATGAAGTCTATCCGGCAGCTCATTCAAAACCTCAAAGGCTGGATTACCGAGCTGGGAGAAAAACGAAAAGAACTGCTTGCACAAAAGGCGGCGGAGGAAGCGACACTTCTTCCCAATCTGCTGATGAAGTATATGGAGATACGAAAGGAAGAACGGAAGGACTGGACAAGGGCTGGACAGAACCGGGGGACTTCACAGGACTTAAAGGCAGTCAGCGAAGCCCTGTCCTATCTCCGTCAAAAGGGGATTTCTACTGTGGAGGACTTAGAAGTATTTCTGGAATCTTCCGGGAAATCAGCCGCAGATTACCGCAGTCAGATGAAGCCAAAGGAAGCCCGCAGCAAAGTGATTGACGGGATTCTTGCCAGCCGGACAGACTGCAAGGAATGTAAGGCTGTCTATGAGAAGTACCAGAAGATATTTTTTAAGAAAATAAAGGGGAAATTCAAACAGGAACACCCGGAGGTTGCCCGGTATGAGAAAGCCGCTGACTACCTTGCCAAGCACCCGGACGATAAGGATAAAACGAAAAATGAGTTGCAACAGGAGCAGGAAACGCTTCTCAGCGAAATCGCAGAGCTGAAAGTACCACTGACCGAGGTACAGGAGGATTTGAAGAAGCTGCGGGACATCCGCTACTGGGTACGGAAAGCCAC
>JAGALN010000236.1 GCA_017625185.1 Clostridia bacterium | reverse complement strand
CGTTTCTTTATCTGCCCATTTTGGTCCTGATTCTCTTTTCTTTTAATGCGACCAAGAGCCATGCGGTCTTTACCGGCTTTACCTTTGATTGGTACCGGAGGCTCTTCCAGAACGAAATGATTATGACCGCATTGGGCAATACCCTAATGGTTGCGGTGGTGGCGTCTGTGGTTTCCACCGTTTTGGGTACGGCGGCGGCAATCGGCATTCATAAAATGCGGAAGGTTCCTAAAACCATTGTCATGGAGGTGACCAACATCCCCATGATTAACCCGGAGATTGTCACCGGTGTATCTCTGATGCTACTCTTTGTCTTTTTTGCAGCACGGATGCACTTGGAGTTTGGGTTTACCACTTTGATTATTGCCCATATCACCTTTGATGTACCTTATGTTGTGATGAATGTTATGCCCAAACTCCGCCAGATGGATAGCCATCTGTATGAGGCGGCACAGGATTTGGGCTGCGGCCCCATCCGCTCCTTTTTTAAGGTGGTTCTGCCCGAGATTTTACCCGGTGTTATCTCCGGCTTCTTGATGGCATTCACCTTCTCACTGGATGACTTCGTGGTCAGCTACTTTACCAGCGGCGCTACGGCACAAACCCTGCCGGTAACCATCTATGCCATGACCCGAAGAAGAGTTAGCCCCGAAATCAATGCTCTTTCCACCATTATTTTTGTTGTGATTCTGGTGGTACTTTTGGTGAAGAACCTGGTAGAGCGTAAGGGAATGAAAAAGGAGGGTGCAAAATGAAGCGTTTGACCTATCTCCTTTTGGCGATGATTTTCTTGGTGGTTCCTCTATCCGGGTGCCGGCGTGAAACCGTAGAAGAAGAAATAGTGGAGGAAGCAACGGTAACCGTTGCTGACCCAGAGTACTATTCTCGGTATCAAGGTCAGGAAATCTCCATCAATGTCTATAATTGGGGGGAGTATATCCCCGACGGCAGTGATGAGGGGGTTTTGGATTTAAACGGAGCCTTTACCGAACTGACCGGCATTGAGGTCAACTATACCACCTATGCCACCAACGAAGAACTTTATGCCAAATTAAAGGGTGGCGGTGCCAGCTATGACGTGGTTATTCCCTCGGATTATATGATCTCCCGGATGATTGCCGAGGAGATGCTGCTCCCCTTGGATTTGGAGAACATCCCAAACCGGAGCTATATCATGGAGAAGTTTTCCAATCCGGAATACGACCCGGGGAATCAGTATTCTATTCCCTATACCTGGGGAACCGTGGGGATTATCTATGATAATACCGCCATCGACCCCGAGGAGACGGAAATCGATTGGGAGATTCTCTGGGATGAAAACTACAAAGACCAGATCCTGATGTTTGACAACCCCAGAGATGCCTTTGCCATTGCCGAGATTATGCTGGGTTATTCCTTAAATACCGAGGACAAGAAAGAGCTCTCGGAGGCGGCAGAGCTTCTGGTTGCCCAGAAGCCGGTGGTGCAGGCATATGTCATGGACGAAATTTTCGATAAAATGGGTGCCGGTGAGGCGGTGCTTGCTCCCTATTATGCAGGGGATGCGGCAACCCTTTTGGATGAATACGAGCATTTGAGCTTTGTGATTCCCGAAAGTGGAACCAACCTCTTCTTTGATGCGGCGTGTATCCCCAAGGGTGCCAAGCAGAAAGAGGCGGCAGAAATGTATATTAACTTCCTCTGCGAGCCAGATGTGGCATATGCGGTTGCTGACTATATTGGCTATTCCACACCCCATCAGGCGGCATATGAAATGCTGGATGAGGAAACACAGAATGACCCAATTGCCTATCCGGATGATACCTATATTGCGGAAAAAACCCAGGTCTTTGGAAATTTGTCTCAGGAGGGCAATGCCATCATGCAGAACCTCTGGACCGAAATGAAGAGTGCCGAGCAGGACGAGGTAAACCCATGGTTGGTGCCGGTGTTTATGCTGGCTTGTATCCTCTTCTCGGTGGGAATTTTGATTCGCCGGTATATCCGGAATAAGAAAGATATTTTCTGATGGAGGGATTGGAGATGGAACTGTCCCAAATGCTTTGGACGGCAGGGGTATGGAATTTGCTGGTCTTTCTCCTTTACGGCTTGGACAAATGGAAAGCAAAGAATAACCAATGGCGAATCCCGGAAAAGATTCTCCTGACAACCAGTCTTTTGCTCGGCGGTTTTGGGGCTGCTTGTGGCATGCTGATTTTTCACCACAAGGTCAGCAAGTGGTCCTTCCGGATTGGGGTCCCTGTTGGATTGTTGTTGTCTGTGGTGGAATTATGGATACTTTTCAAAGGTTAAATAAAATACCCGATGTGAAGAATCACATCGGGTATTTTTTATCTATCCTGACAGTTACAAGGATTGTTGGAACCGCAAGAGTCG
>JAGALN010000017.1 GCA_017625185.1 Clostridia bacterium | reverse complement strand
TTAAATAGAGTCTTTAAACTGTTACAGCCTAGATCGTTTGCTGCCTCAATCACGCTTTTATCAATCTTGACCATGACCGAATAGAGGGGCAGAATCATAAAGGGCAGGTAGTCGTATACCATACCCAAAACCACCGCGCCCCGGGTATTGAGCAACTTAAAGGGTCCCAAATGGAAGAACCCCAGCACGGTATTGATGATCCCTTCATTCCCCAGCAGGGTCATCCAGGCATAGGTACGGAGAAGAAAATTCATCCACATAGGCAGAATCACAATCATCAGCATGGTGCTCTGCACCTTCCAATCCATCCGTGCCAGAATATAGGCAAGGGGATATGCCAAAACAAGGCAAATCACCGTTGCAATGGCAGCCAGCCAGATGGAACGGACAAAGATATTGGAATACTGTGCCACCCCGGCAACATAATCCAGAGTAAAATGCCCCTCTCCATCGGTAAAGGCAAAGTATGCCACCATCAAAAGAGGAACCACCACAAAGACCGCCATCCATACAAGGTAGGGTGCGGCAAGAAGCTTTCGTTTCATTTCCACACCTATCCTTTCATCTTGTGCATGATATGAATGTCATCGGGGCCAAAGGTAATCCCCACGGCAGAGCCTTCCTCTGCCGCCTTGGTGGACTGAATCAGCCAGCGGAAGTCATAGGCCTCCACCACCATTTCATAATGAACACCCTTAAAGGTGACAGAATCCACCACACCGGTAATCTTGGCTTCCTCCGGTCGGGTCAGGGTGATATCCTCAGGACGAATCACCACATCCACCGGGGTGTTCTCTCCGAAACCGCCATCCACACAGACAAATTCCCGACCGCTGATCTCCACCAGACGGTCTTTTAGCATAATGCCGGGCAGAATATTACTCTCCCCGATAAAATCCGCCACAAAGGCGTTTTCCGGTTCGTTATAAATATCCACCGGGGTACCGATTTGTTGAATATTGCCATGGTTCATGACGACGACGGTATCGCTCATCGTCAGAGCCTCCTCCTGATCATGGGTTACATAAATGAAGGTAATCTCCAGACTCTGCTGAATCCTTTTTAATTCAATCTGCATCTCCTGACGAAGCTTTAAATCCAGAGCGCCCAAGGGCTCATCCAAAAGCAGAACCTTAGGACGGTTAACCAATGCTCGTGCAATGGCAACACGCTGCTGCTGTCCGCCGGAGAGCCGACTGACATTTCTTTTTTCAAAACCACGCAGATTCACAAGCTCCAGCATCTCTCCTACTCGTTTGCGGATTTCCGAGTCCGGAAGCTTTTTAACACGCAAACCAAACGCAATGTTCTCGTACACATTCAGGTGCGGGAACAGTGCATATCTCTGGAACACGGTATTGACGTTCCGCTTATAGGGCGGAACATGGTTGATCTTTTTCCCTTCAAACGTAACAGTGCCGCTGTCAGGTTCAAGAAAACCGCCGATAATCCTTAATGTTGTGGTTTTACCACAGCCGGACGGGCCAAGCAAAGTGACAAACTCTTTATCCCTGATATCCAGGTTGATGTGATTCAAAATCTGCTCCCCGTCAAAGGCAACAACGATATCCTTAAGGCTGACAATATTCTCCAATACAAATACCCCCTTTGAAGTTTTCCGATTTTGTCATTTTATGTATAAAACGACAAGATAAACAATACCTTATTTTCCCCCAAATGTCAATAGATATTGCAAAAATAGCTCCTTTTATACCACAAAAAAAGAGATGCCGAAGCACCTCTTGCGTTTTGATTCTTTTTTATACTTTTTCGCCGCTCATCTTTGCCAGTTCCTTCCGGAAGGTTTCGATGTCCTGGAACTTTTTATACACCGAAGCGAATCTTACATAAGCTACCTCGTCCAGGGCACGCAGTCGCTCCATGACCATCTCTCCGATTTTCTCCGAGGCAACCTCTCTTGCCAGAGAGTTGTGGATCTCGGCCTCAATCTCGTCCAGCAGGCTATCAATGGCATGGAGAGGAACCGGACGGCTTGCACAGGAGCTTAATATACCCCGCTGGAGCTTTTCCCGGTCAAATTCCTGGCGGGAACCATCCCGCTTAATCACAATAATCGGGACACTCTCAATTTTCTCGTAGGTAGTAAACCGTTTCCCGCATTGCAGGCACTCCCGGCGGCGGCGGATGGCGGTACCATCCTCGGCAGAACGGGAATCCACAACCTTACTTTCCAAATGACCACAGTATAAACAACGCATAAGCAGCCTCCTTATTCATTGGGAGTTTTGCAAAAAATCAACAAAAAATCTTAAATTAAGTATACCCTAATCCAATTCTCTTTGTCAACTTCCCAGGAAGTTTTGTCACGAAAACTTAACAAAGCTTTACCTGACAATTTCAGTGGAAAAAGACAGTGTCGAAAGACCGGTTTCGTCGGTCAGGTTGGGCATTTCCGGATAGGCGCCCCAGGCATAGCGTGCCGACTTCGGCGCTGGCACCTGGGAGCTTTCCAGAATGACTTTGTTCCCCGCAATGGTAGCATTAGCGGGGAAGTAATCTCCATCCTCGCCGGCAAGCTCAAAGGCTCCGGGGCTTGATACATCAAGCTGTCCTTCCAGAATCTTTTCCTCTCCCTGCTTGTCGGCGTACCGTTCCATAGGCAGAACTGTTAAATCACCGGTGGATACAAAGAAAAGCTCCATCCGGTTGTCCACCACCTGCATCCCTTGATAAACCGGGCCGGAAACCGAAAGCTCTGTTTCACCGTAGACATCCCGCTTGGCATAGCGCAAAAACCGCTCTGCTACCTCTTTCTTTTGATGAGGATGAATATCCTCCCGGCAGTTTCCCTGCCCCGCCTCGTATTCTCCGTAGATATCCATCAGGGAAATAATTCCCGCATTTTTAGGGTTACGAATCTGCATGAGAGCAAGTCGTTGTCCCTCCCGGACTGCACTTTCGTCTTTCTTGTACCGGGTCAGCTGTGCCCAATAAAAGGGCAGGTCGTCACCCCAGATTCCACGGTACCGATCCACCAAGCCTGCCATAGCATCCCTGTATTCTGCCGTACTCAAGTTGGTGCGGTACTGGTCCGCTTCCCCCTGATACATGATAATTCCCCGAATCTGCAGATTTTGGAAGGGTGCCACCCGGTTATGGAATAAGCCCCCATCGGTGGAGGTAAAGCTGCCGTAACTCTCCCCGTAGGGAATCCATCGATTGATTTCGGTATCCCCCACCGCCACACTCAACAAGCCGATAGGAATGTCATATTCCCGCTCCAGTTCTTGTGCAAAAAAGTATCCCACCGCCGAGCAGTAGTTGGCAGTGTCCCGGTTCATGGACATCCAGGCACTCTCTCCCTTGGAGATGGGCAGATTTTCTACTACACCACCGCTGCCGCCGATTCCCTTATTCCAGAGATTCAAAAGACGGATGTTGGGGTTTTCCGCCTCTTTTTGTCCTTGCTCTGACTTTAGATAGTCTTCGGTATCCTTGCCCCCCAGCATAAAGTAATCCATATTGGACTGCCCTACACAGAGCCAGACATCTCCAAAGGTTAGATTCTCATAGACCTTTTTCCAAGTCCCACACTCCACCGTCATCCGGTAAGCCCCACCGTGGGGGAAGCTACCCAGATTCACTTCCCAGGTAAAATCTCTTTTCACAACGGCTTGTTTGGTCACCCCACCGCCGGCGAGGTTTTCCAAAGCTACCGTAACCGTATCTCCCGCCGGTGCCTTACCCCAAATCGTCAAAGGTTTTTCTGCCTGAAACAGCATATTATCAGAAAACAAATTGGGTAGTGTCAAATCGGGAGCACCGTGGTTATCCTGATAGACAAGGGGCTCCCGGATGGCGGGACTTCCCGTTTTGTCCACAACAATCACCCGATAGCTCTCGTCCTGTTTTCCCGAAACACCGGGGACAGTTACCGACAAAGAGGTTTCCTGCTCCGCCGGAAAACTCTGCTCGGTCTTGACCAAGTTAGTCAGGACGCCGTTTTGGTTATACACCCCTGTCAGAATCAGGGCATCGGTATCCTGTTTCACATCGTGGGCATAGAGTCCCAGGGACAAATCCTGCTTTCCTCGCAGTTGACTCCTTTGATAGCTCCATTCGCCGTATTCCAGCCACTGGATTTCTTTAAAATACGCTCCCGCAGGAAGCTCTATTTTAAGATATCGGTATTCTCCGGCACTGTCCAGCAGGATTTCTTTCCATTCGGCAATATAATCTCCGCCATCCTGCGGTTCTACTGTGGCAAGGCAGACAAAGTTCCGATTGTCATTGGAGGCAAGGAATCGGGTTCCCAGACAACGGTTGGCAAAAACGTCCTCCTTCGCATCCGGCAGAAACCGGACTCCCGCCAAACGGTGCTTGAGTCCCAAATCCAAGGTAATCCATCCGGGCACCTCGGCACCGCCACTGGTGGCATCATCCCCGTCACAAAGGGCCTGCAAGCCATCTTCACTGCTCTTAAGCGACCGTGGGTTGATTTCGGCATTGATTTTCCAGATCGGTGTTTGCAGCTGCATAGCAGGGGGAGCCAGAGTCAGCTGCGGCTCTGCCTTTCGGAACAAATCATTGAGGCTCCATGCCCCAACCCCCTGACAGGAAAACAACAAAAAAAGAGCCGATATCCATGCTAAAAGCATTTTTCCTCTTCTCTGCTTTTGCATGATACCGCCTCCCGGAGTTTTTCTCTTTTTATTCTAGCCGATTTTGCTTCGTTTGTCAACCACGCTACAACCTGCCTTGCTGGAAAATTTTCCTCCGCTACGCACCCGTTTTTTCTCTCTTTGCCTCCATTTCCTGCGGAATTTCCCGATAAAACAAGAAAAACTTTTTTCAGTTTTTTTGAAATAACTCTTGATTTTTTCATTTGTCCATGCTATACTGTTTTTGTATCCAAGGTAACACATTGTACTCACATCGTTGTAAGTCATGGTTCAGTGGTTTACAAAGATGTGGGGCATTTTTTTAAATGCACCTTTCAATGACAGTTTCAAATGGAATACAAATAATTATATTTTGGAGGTACCACAACATGAATCAGGGTACAGTTAAATGGTTTAACCCCGCAAAGGGCTTCGGTTTCATTTCCGACGATAACGGCGGCGACGATGTTTTCGTTCATTTCTCCGCTATCATCGCAGACGGTTTCAAGACTCTGGAAGAGGGTCAGAAGGTAACCTACAGCACCGAGCCGGATCCCAAGGATGCAAGCAAGCTGCGTGCAGTTGACGTTCGTGCTATCTAAGACCGTCAACCGTTCCAAGATATCATCCTTACGCCATATCAGTTTCAAAGTCTAACAATTGTTGTTTTACCCAGAATATTGTTATTTCGTACGATTGATATATGGACAAAACAAACCCCGACCTCTTGGTCGGGGTTTTTGTTTTGTTAGTTCTTCCGGATATTCAGTATCCGCACAACCACAGGGGTCAGAACAATGGTGGAAATCAATTCAAATAAGAAGTTGATGCCCACCAAACCGAAAATCATATACTGCCCTACATTGCCGCCGCCTGCCCATTGGGTTACGGTTTCCATAAAGAACGCCAAGCATCCCAGCAAAAAGACGCCGGTGTTCACAAAGGGACAGGTCAATGCTGATACCACAATTGCCACGATGCGGTTGACCTTGGAAAGTGCTTTGTAAACCAATGCCGCCACAACACCGCAGACAACACCTTTTAAGAGAACTGTGATAACAGTTCCAACGGGATTGACCGCCAGAAAGGCTGCTGCATCTCCGGTCAAAAGCACTGTAAGACCAAAGACCAGTCCAAGCCACCCACTAACGCCAACACCGCAGGTTGCGGCACCGATGGCAATGGGCACCAAGGCAAAGGTAAACCGGAACATCCCGGCTTTGCCCAAAAATGCACTGATAACCTCCAATAGGATGACCAATGCCGTCAGCATAGCACCCAACACCATGGTTTTGGTGGACCATTTTTTTGTTTTTTCCATCAGAATTCCTCCTTGCTATCGTTCACTTATTTGTGATACAACGCATTTTTGTATTTATGTAAACATCCCAGATTCCAGCACCGAAGCAGTTCTTTTCTGCCCGATGGGTCAAACAGCACTGCCTCGTTTCGTTCCGGTTTCTGTTATGGTTTTTTAGTCTTCGATTTTGTTCTTTTGGTACAGAAGATAAAGTCCCTTTAAGACCAAGTTGGCGTCCGGGGTAATCTTATGCCGGCAATAGGGAACGATGATTGCAGATAATCCGCCTGTTGCCAGAACGGGAAGCTCCTCGCCCAGTTCCTCGTAAAACCGATCTATCATGCCATCCAACATTGCCGCATTCCCGAAAATCACGCCGGAACGCATACAATCAGCTGTGTTCTTTCCCAGCACCGATTTGGGTGCCTCCAAACTGATATGGGGAAGCTGTGCCGTTCCGCCGGACAACGCCCGCAGGGAAATTCCCACGCCGGGACCGATGGAGGCTCCCACAAAGGAACCGGACTTGTCCACCACCAT
>JAGALN010000235.1 GCA_017625185.1 Clostridia bacterium | reverse complement strand
ATTTGTCAGATATTACAATAAAATTCCTGCTGACATTGTGGTTTACAAAAACTATCATTTTGGAGTGTATATCATCGAGGATGCTTTCATAACTGGCGATCCAACCTGATGAATTAGGATAACGACTGCAAACAAAAAAGAGCCCTGCGGGGCTCTTTTTTCTGTGTTATTCTCTCGAAGGCTTTCGTTTTACTTCGTTTTTGCAGGCGTGGGTTTCTTCTCCCGTCTGTCCAGAACATCCAGGATGATAATCCGGAGCAGGGCAAAGACCGGAACTGCCAAAAAGATCCCCAGGATGCCAAAAAGACCGCCGCCGATCACAATGGCGAAGATAACCCAGAAGGGAGCCAGATGCAGGGAGCCGGATACCAGTTTTGGCTGGATGAAGTTGGAGTCAATCTGCTGGAGCACAATCATGGCGGCTGCCACGATTAAGCCTGCGGTAAAGTCCTTGGTAAAGGCAGTAATCACAGCTGCCAGGATGGTTGCTACAATGGCACCAAAATAGGGGATTAGGTTGAAGGAACCCATAATAAACGCCAGAAGCAGGGAATATTTGACCCGGAGCAGTGCCAAAACCACAAAAGAAAGACCAAAGACAATCAAGGCATCTAAAAGCTGGCAGGAAATATACAGATGGATAAACTCGTTGATTTTTCCGGCGTAAAAGCTGACGGTATTCCGATATTTTTCCGAACCAAAGGAGTGGAAGAACCGGTGAAAACTTTTTTTCAGGTTGTGGCGGTCTATCAAAAGGTAAATAGAGATGATGATACCCATAAAGGCGTTGAAGAAAGCGGTTCCCACGCTCATGACGCCTTTGGCATACCGATTTACATTGTCGGCAGTAAAACTGCCCAGAAGTTTGTCAAAGGAAAGAAACTGTTCGTTTAAGAATTTAAGCACACTGTCGCTGCTCAAACCGTAGATGCCAAGAGAATTCAGCCAACCGAAGAAATTGTTTAGCAAGGATGGGAGCTGGGTGATGAAGTCGGAAATGCTTCGGGTCAGTGCCGGAACCACTGCGAATAACAACAGTGTGATTGCCGCAAAGAAGATGAGGTAAATGGAAGCAATGGCAATGCCACGGCGGTATTTATGCAAAAAGGTGGATTTTGTCTTTAAACAAAGTCCCTCGAGCTTCCTGCAAGGGATACAGAGGACATAAGCGATACATCCGCCGATGATAAAGGGAGTCAGTAAGTCTAACAGCATTTTCCCCCAATCCAGGACCGCTCCAAAGTTATCAAAGGTCTTATAAACCACAATCAGGGCAGCTCCCAAGAGGAAGATCCCCAGATAGCGTTTGAGTTCTTTTAGCCACATAAAAAACACCCCGCTAGAAATTAGATAGGAAAAGTATAGCATAGTTTTGGCAGATAGTAAACAGAAGATACCGTTTTTTAATCAAAAAGAAATGCTGATTTCGGACAGAGCTTGGGAGGTTCCCTGGGGGTTTTTTATAAAATGCACGAAAAAAGTGGTTTTTTTCATTAAAATTCTTGCTTTTTTTCAAAAAAAGTATTTGAAATTCTAGCTATAGTATGATATACTATCATGTGGTGCGTTAGGCACTACATGAATTGCGAAAAAGAATGAATCTTTAAAATATACCAAGGAGGCAAAACATCATGGCAAAGAAATTTAAGACCATGGACGGTAACTGCGCTGCTGCACATTGCGCCTATGCGTTTACTGAAGTTGCAGCCATTTACCCCATCACTCCCTCTTCCACAATGGCAGAGTACGTTGACGAATGGAGTGCCAAAGGCCAGAAGAACATTTATGGCCAAACTGTAGAAGTTGTAGAAATGCAGTCCGAGGCTGGTGCAGCAGGTGCTGTACACGGATCCTTGCAGGCTGGTGCAATGACCACCACCTTTACTGCATCCCAGGGTCTGCTCCTTATGATCCCCAATATGTACAAGATTGCAGGTGAGCTCCTGCCCACCGTATTCCATGTTAGTGCAAGAGCCATTGCGGCACACGCACTGAACATCTTCGGTGACCACCAGGACGTTATGGCTTGCCGCCAGACCGGTTTTGCAATGCTGGCATCCGGTAGTGTTCAGGAAACCATGGATTTAGGCGGTGTTGCACACTTGGCATCCTTAAAGAGCCGTGTTCCTTTCCTGCACTTCTTTGATGGTTTCCGTACCTCTCATGAAATCCAGAAGATTGAGGTTATGGACTACGAAGACTTAAAGGGTCTGGTTGACCAGGACGCACTGAAGGAATTCAGAGATCGTGCCCTGAACCCCGAACACCCTGTTCTTCGTGGTACCGCACAGAACGGCGATATCTACTTCCAGGGTAGAGAAGCTTGTAACAAGTTCTATGATGCAGTTCCTGACATCGTTGCAGATTACATGAAGGAAATCACCAAGATTACAGGCCGTGAGTACAAGCCCTTTAACTACTACGGTGCTCCCGATGCCAAGAAGGTTATCGTTGCTATGGGCAGCGTTTGCCAGGCTTTGGAAGAAACCGTTGACTACTTAAACGCAAAGGGCGAGAAGGTTGGTGTTCTGGAAGTTCACCTGTACAGACCCTTCTCTGCAAAGTACTTCTTCGATGTAATGCCCAAGACTGTTGAAAAGATTGCAGTTCTGGACAGAACCAAGGAACCCGGTTCCCTGGGCGAGCCCCTTTACCTGGATGTTTGCAACCTGTACAAGGATTGCGAGAATGCACCCATGATTATTGGCGGCCGTGTCGGTTTAGGTTCCAAAGATACCACCCCCACCCAGCTGGTTGCAGTATTTGATAATCTGGATGCCGCAGAACCCAAGAAGGGCTTCACCATCGGTATCTGTGATGATGTAACCGGTCTTTCTCTGGAATTGGGCGAGAGAGTGAATGCTGCTCCCGCAGGAGCTACCCGTTGTAAGTTCTGGGGCTTCGGTTCCGACGGTACAGTTGGTGCAAACAAGGATGCCATCAAGATTATCGGTGATAACACCGACCTCTATGCACAGGCATACTTTGATTATGACTCCAAGAAGTCCGGCGGTGTTACCATGTCTCACTTGAGATTCGGTAAAACCCCCATTAAGTCTACTTACCTCCTTGACGAGGCAGACTACATTGCATGTCATAAGCCTGCTTATGTTTACCAGTACGATATTCTCGAAGGACTCAAGAAGGGCGGAACCTTCCTTTTGAACTGCGTATGGTCCCCCGAAGAACTGGACGAGAAGCTGCCGGCAAACGTAAAGCGGTACATTGCAGAAAACGATATCAACTTCTACACCATCAACGCAGTAGACGTTGCTGTAAAAGTTGGTCTGGGTCCCAACAGAATTAACATGGTTACCCAGAGTGCATTCTTCAAGCTCTCCGAGGTTATTCCTTTTGACAAGGCAGTAGAGCTGATTAAGGACGCAATTAAGAGAACCTATGGTAAGAAGGGTGACGAAATCGTTAACATGAACTGTGCAGCCGTTGACGGTGCAATTGATGCTCTTGTTAAGATTGATGTTCCCGCTTCCTGGAAGGATGCAGTAGACGCACCTAGCGATAACAGCAACCGTCCTGCATTCATTACCGACATTGTTGACCCCGTGAACGGTCAGCGTGGTAACAAGCTTCCTGTCAGCGTATTCAACGGTCGTGAAGACGGTACCTTTGAAACCGGCACCTCCCGGTACGAGAAGCGTGGTGTAGCCGTTCTGGTTCCTGATTGGGTACCGGAAAACTGTATCCAGTGTAACCAGTGTTCTCTGGTATGTCCTCACGCTGCAATCCGTCCCGTATT
>JAGALN010000234.1 GCA_017625185.1 Clostridia bacterium | reverse complement strand
TCTCCGTAGGAAAAGCTAACATTTGAAATACTAATTTCCGTCAATTCCCGATACAACTTCGCCGGGTCAATTGGTTCGGAAACGGCATCCTCCGGCAATGCCTCCAGCTCCTCCAGTCTCTCAACCGATGTGGAAACCGAAATGTACTGTGTGAACAAGGATGCCAGATTTTGAAAGGGTTTGGCAACCTCGCCGGTCAAGGTGAGAATTGCCGTCAGGGTACCAAAGCTCATGGTTCCATGGAGAAGACGCCATGCGCCCCACCCCAATGCCAGATAATACCCGGCTGTCATTGCCACATAAAAGCAAATATGAGCAATAATACCAAGCTGATTCTTACGAATCGCTAAAGCATAGGCATCATCCTGCGCATATCCCAATTGCCGTCTGACAACTGAATGTGCGGAAAACGCCTTGATAACAACCAAATTCTGTACTGTCTCCTGAATAAAGGAACGGATTTTACCCTCCGCCTCCCGACTCTTCTGGTAAAGGACACCGGCTCTTTTCCGGTAAAACTGTGCTGCAATCAACATTAAAATCCCAGCCAGAACACAAAGAACCGCCAGAACAGGGTCAAGCATAAGCAAGGCACAAAAGCTAAAAACAATCCGGGCACCGATGGAAACCAGAGAGGGAATCAGGCTAACGACACCCTCTGCAACGATAGAAGTGTCGCCGGCAATCCGGTTTACCAATTCACCCGAGTGAAACTGATTCGCTGCGAGCTTTTGTTTATGTAAACATTCTTCAAACAGTCTAGACTGTATCCGGAACCGCATGGGAACCACAATACGAACATCCAGCATGTTCAGAAAAACCTGTAAAAGCAACTGGAAAAATATCAACAAAGCCAACCAGACACCGCAGGTTAGCAAGCTACCTTGCGATTGACCGGTTGCAATATCAACAACCTGCTTAGACAAAAGTGCCAGATAGACTCCGCAAAAGGAGGTTGCACCGCCAAGCGCCGAAAGAATGGCAATTTTACTCCAGGAACCACGCAAAAATCTACGAAAAAGATTCCTTCTCATGATTCCCTCCAGTAAATTCTCGTTTTAAGCAGTTTCTACCAATAACTGTGCATCCCTCATAAATGCGAGAAACTCCCGCACCGCATCCTCTGCAAGCGCAGGCGTGATTTGGTACATCTTTTCAACCGCATCACAAAGGGTTCTCTCGTCAGTTTCCTCTTCTAACTGTTGCCACAAAAACGCCGCACTATGGTTCAAAGAAATCATAGCACCCTGTTTTTCATAACTCTCGTCAAAGGGGATGGCGTAATACTCGCCTGCAATCTCTTTCAGTACAAAACCAGGTTTGACGCGCATCGTCTCTCCCCCTATACCTAACTTATACTATTATACATGGTTTTATTATATTCTTTTGAAATACATTTGTCAAGCATTTTTTAATGAAAAAAAAATATTTTTTTAACACAATTTCTTTTCCTCATCAAACCCAGCAAAAACGTCGATTTGTAAAAAATTCTCATCAAATGTCTACCATATTTTGTCTTTTTACCCAAAAAATATTTTGATTTCTCCGAAACCAACTTAATTGTCTTTTTGCATATCGCCGTGATTCCTGCTTAATTTTGTCAACCGACTCCTGCAAGGTTCGGTTACCATGGAAATACTCTACTAGCTCCTTGTACCCTATCGCCTGCATCGCAGTTGCCGTCGCCGGAATTCCCCGTGCAAGCAACGACTCCACCTCCTGCAGCAACCCTTGCTCCATCATTCTGTCCACCCGCAGTTCAATCCGCCGATAGAGTTCTTCTCGCTCCAAGTCCATCCCAAACAGTTCCGCATCATACACCGGCGTCTTTCGGGCACGCCTGTCCGCTTCAGTCTTAGTCATTCCGGTTGTTTTCTGAATTTCCAAGGCACGAATCACCCTTTTTAGATTATTCGGGTGAATCTGTTCCGCAGCCATCGGATCGGTCTCCCGGAGCAGACGATGGACCGATTCTACCCCCTCCTGTTCCGCCAGCTTATTCAATTCCTCCCGATAAGAAAGGTCTGTTTCTTCCTCCGCAAACTCAATCTGGTTAATGATACTATCAATATACAATCCGGTTCCGCCACACAGCACAGGCAGCCTTCCCCGATTCAATATATCCTCAATACATATCCTCGCATCCTTGACAAAGTCAGCCACACTATAAGACTCCCGGGGGTCAACGAAATCCAACATATGATGAGGGACCCCCCGCATCTCTTCCCTTGTGGGTTTGGCAGTGCCGATATTCATATAACGGTAAATCTGCATGGAATCGCAGGAAACCACTTCGCCGTTCTGTTTCAAAGCCAAATCAATGGCAAAATCGGTCTTTCCCGACGCAGTCGGACCTACCACGCAAACAATTTTCGGTTTTGGCAATCCGTCCACCTCCTCCTTCATAGAAAAACGCCCTCTCAGGAGGGCGTTTGGTTTCAAATTCTGTCTCTCAATTCCGCTCTTTATCCAAGCATAATATCTTGTTGCAACGCAACACCATTGTCCACATCCTGCATCCGGCGAGCCTGGGCATTGTTTCCGCAAGCAGCCATCACAAATGCCAATATTAAAACTGACAAAAGAATCGCGAACCGTTTCACGTTTTCTCCCTCCCAAAGGAATATGATACATAACAAAAAAATTATATCCTATCTCATTCTTGCTGTCAATAAAAAAATCCGAATTTTATATTACAGTTTGATTGCAACACAATGTGCACTATTTATTAGGAAGTTTCTCCTTTGGGTCCCGGCAACGCATTACCAATAAAACGCCGCCATCCCGGAAGGAAACGGTAGCCTTGTCGCTGTTTTCAAACTGGTTGCTGGATGCCTGAACCAAATCACACCTAAGAGTCATACTCTCCACCTCGTATTTGAGCCCCTCTACGGTAAACTCCTCAACATCTCCGCCATAGGGAAAAAAAGAAACATACTTCTTCTCAGAGGGTTCCAACACAAAAGGTTTCCTTTCCATCCAGATTTCGTTATCTTTATTTACAAGCCGTACCTTAACACCTCGTCTTAATCCATACAAAAGCAAGGCGTAATGAGAGAATTCATGGTCCAGTCTGCCTCCCAGTCCGCCAAAAATCAACACCTCATTGCACCCCTGACCGATGGCATAATCCAAGCAAAGGTTGGTGTCGGTAGCATCCTTTTCAGAAGGATAAATCCGGCTGGCAATTCCGGCAGGATATTGGGAAACTCCCGAATCCAGATCGCCGATAATCAAATCCGGCACAACGCCCAAACGCTCTGCGTGGCGGTATCCCCCGTCAGCGCAAAGAATCAGGGCATCCCGATATTCCGGAAGCCATACCTCATCGGTATCCATATCGCCACTACAGAAGATAACTGCTCTCTTCACCGTTTCTCCGCCTCCTGCACTGCCAAAGCATACAACTCCCTTGCCGCCTGTCCGGCATCCTCTGCGCCAAAGACCGAGGACCCAGCCACCAGGATATTGGCTCCGGCACAGACCGGCATTGCAATTGTAGCTTTGCCAATACCGCCGTCTACCTCAATGTCAAGGTCAGGATTTTCCTCTTCTGCCATCTCTCGAAGGATTCGAATTTTTTCATTCACACTCTCGATATAGGATTGACCGCCAAAACCCGGTTCTACACTCATCACAAGAACCAGTTCAAACTTGTCAAGTATCCCCGTCAGCACCTCTGCGGGAGTCCCCGGCTTAATAGAAACGCCTGCTTGAATTCCAAAGCTATGAATCTGCTCTGCCAAAGCCAAAAGCTCCTCCGCCGTTTCTGCCGCCTCGGCATGGACCGTAATTAGGTCTGCACCAGCCCTGGCATAATCCTCAATATATTTCCCGGGATCGCTTATCATCAAATGCACATCAAAGAACATGTTGCTATGGGGACGCAAGCATTTAACAACATGGGGGCCATAACTTAGGTTTGGTACAAAATGGCCGTCCATAATATCAATATGTAAATACCGGCAGCCGGCATCCTCTACCTTGGCAACCTCCTGCCCCAAAGAGTATACATCAGCCGCCAGAATCGACGGTGCAATCTCAATCTTCATCTTCAATTTCTCCTCCGCTTCTGTGCGTTCATAACTTCCTGATAGATTCTGCAGTAGCTTTCGTGCCGGGAGGGATGAATTTCACCATTCTTCACCGCACCAAGGACGCCGCATCCTTTTTCCACAGTATGACTGCAATCCCGGAAGGTACAATCGTCCAAATATGGCATAAACTCCCGAAACAAAAGGCCGCAGTTGTCCGGAGCCAGCTGGGACATATCCAAAGACCCGAACCCGGGTGTATCAATGATATATCCGCCATCAGGCAAGGGTGCCAGCTCGCTGTGGCGGGTGGTATGCTTCCCCCGTTCCACTCTATCGCTGACCGCTCCGGTCTGGAAGGCTTCTTTCCCCAAAATCCGGTTGATTAGACTGGATTTTCCAACGCCGGTATTCCCGGCAAAGACGGTAATCTGGTTCCGGAGCTTTTCTCGCAGAAGTTCCAGATTCCATCCGGTTTCTGCGCTGAGCTGAAGGGTTGTAAATCCAGCCCTTTGATAGATGACAGCCAGTTCTTCTCCATCGTCCAGATCCGTTTTATTCCAGCAAATCAGCGGTTCCAGTTCCGCCTGCTCCGCCGCCGCAATCAGCTTATCCAATAAATACAGATTGGGTTTTGGATTGGCGGTCGCCATTACAACCGCCATCTGGGTTACGTTTGCCACCGGCGGACGCAGCAGGGCGTTCTTCCGAGGCAAAATCTCACTGACAAATCCGGTACCGGATACCGAATCAATCTCAATCCTCACCGTATCTCCTACCAGCGGGGTAATCTTTTCTTTTCGAAAGACACCTCGGGCACGGCACTCAAACAAACCATCGACGGTGTCTACATAGTAGAAACCGCCGATTCCTTTGATAATTCTTCCTTGATATTCCGTCATAACTCCCCCGGATTAGTCCCCGATTCCGGGTGCAGTGACACCACCGGGATTTTGGGTAGGAGCAGGAGTCTGTACCGGCTTGTCACTGGGTTCGGTGACGGGCTTATCACTTTCTGTTGGAGCATCCGGTTTCTCGGTAACCGTCGGTTCCTCCGACGCCTCCGGTTCCTCCTCTTCAGAACCCTTGCTTACATACAAGGTTACCAAAGCTCCCTTGGAAACCGTAGCGCCTGCCGCCGGCTCTTGGGCAAAGACTGTGCCTTTTTCCGCAGAATCGCTAATCTGTTCTACCACATTGACCTGGAAACCGTCATCCTTCACTTTTGCTTGCGCCTTTTCACTTTCCATTTCCACATAGCTGGAAAGCTCCAGGGTATCTTCGCCCGCACTGACCACAACATAGATAATCATATCTTCTGATTTGCTGACTTTGTCGCCGCCATCAGGAGATTGCTCCAGAATGATTCCCTCTTTTTTGTCACTTTTCTTTTCGGATCTCATGACGATGCTGAACTCATCTTTATATTCCCGTTGCGCTTTATCCAGTTCCATACCGATTAAATCGGGAATATCCACCTTTTCACCGCCGGTAGAGAAACCGCCTGTCAGGGCGGTAAAGGCAACCCCCAACAAGGCTACCACCAGCACAGCCGCCAAAATCGCAAGAGCGGTAATTCTTCTGTCCTTTTTCTTCTGTTCCCGACTCTTTCTTTTTTCTTCCAGTTCCCGCATTTCCCGTTCCTCCTTTGCAGAAAACATTTCTTTCCGCTCTGTTCGTTCAGGTTGTTTATTCTCTTTTCTGGTTTTCTCATAATTCTCTATGGTCTTATTGTCGATACTCTCCATTTTAATGGTAGAGCCCATATCATCCTCTTCTATCGCGCTATTTTCCACACCACCGGGGTTTTTCATTGCCTGATTGAGGTCATCCAGGAACTCTTCCGCACTGGCATAACGAGCACCTTGCTCCTTCTCCATCGCCTTTAAGGTAACAGCCTCAATCGCTGCCGGAATCTCCGAATTAATCCGACGCAAGGGCACCGGCTTATCCTGAATGTGTTTGATGGCAACCGCTACCGGACTTTCTCCTACGAAGGGCATCTTCCCGGTCAGCATCTCATACAAAACCACGCCCAGAGAATAAATATCTGTCCGCTGGTCGGTATAGCCACCCCGTGCCTGCTCCGGAGAGATATAATGCACCGTGCCGATGGCATGACCGCCCATGGTGGTGGTTGCCTGGCTGGAGGCTCTGGCAATACCAAAATCTGTCACCTTTAGGATTCCCTCAGGGGTCATAATAATATTCTGTGGTTTGATGTCCCGATGAACAACATTGGCTTTGTGAGCCGCAGCCAGTCCCTCACAAATTTGGGCAGCGATGGAAGCCGCTTCCCTCCATGGAAGAGGACCCTTCTTGGCTATGTACTCCTTGAGAATCACACCCTCGATGTACTCCATCACAATATAATAAAAGCCGTCCTGATATCCTACATCATAAATAGAAACCACATGGGGATTGGAGATACATGCTGCCGCCTGTGCCTCCACATTGAACCGATGGACAAATTCCTTATCGTCCCGGTACTCCTCTTTTAAGACCTTAATAGCAACATAGCGGTTGAGGAGATTACACCACGCCTTATAGACCTGCGCCATACCGCCCTTGCCGATTTCTTCCCGGATTTCATACCGGTCAGCCAAAACTTTTCCTACTAAATCCATGGTTTATCCCTCC
>JAGALN010000233.1 GCA_017625185.1 Clostridia bacterium | reverse complement strand
CACCCGGGTTGCTTTCCAACATGGGAATATCCTCGTCCACCGGATGGGTGAAGGGATGGTGCTTGGCAACATATCGGTCCTCTTCCTCGCTGTATTCAAAGAGGGGGAAGTCGGTGACCCAGAGGAAGTTGAACTTGGACTTGTCAATTAAATCAAAACGCCGTGCAACCTCGAGGCGGAGATTACCCAGAGCGTCATAGACCACCTGGTCCTTGTCCGCAATAATCAAAATTGCATCCCCAACCTTGGCGTCGGTCTTCTTCAAAATGGCGTCAATCTCTTCCTCGGAGAAGAACTTGGTAATCTGGGAGCGGAGGTTGCCCTCTTCTACCACAATCCAAGCCATGCCCTTGGCACGGTAGGTCTTGACATATTCAGAGAGGCTGTCCAGGGTTTTTCTGGTCATCTTTTCTCCAAGTCCCTCTGCTACAATACAACGGACGCTGCCGCCGTTTGCTACTGCGCCGGTAAATACCTGGAATCCGCAGTTCTTGACTTCCTCGGAGATGTTAATGAACTCCATGCCAAACCGGGTATCCGGCTTATCAGAGCCGAATCGCTCCATTGCCTCCGCATAGGGAAGACGGAGGAAGGGGGTCTGGATATCCAAACCTAAAACCTCGCCAAAGAGCTTCTTTAAGAAACCCTCATTGACTTCGATGATGGTGTCAATGTCAGCAAAGGAAAGCTCCATGTCAAGCTGGGTAAACTCCGGCTGACGGTCAGCACGCAAATCCTCGTCCCGGAAACAACGGGTTACTTGGAAGTATCGGTCGTAGCCACCCAACATCAAAAGCTGCTTGTAAAGCTGGGGGGACTGGGGAAGAGCATAAAAGCTACCGGGGTGGACACGGCTGGGCACCAGATAGTCCCGGGCACCCTCGGGGGTACTCTTGGTCAAAATCGGGGTTTCCAGTTCCAGGAAACCATTCTGGTCAAAGTAGTCCCGGGCAAGCTTTGCTACCCGATGCCGCATAATCATATTCCGCTGCATATCGGGACGGCGCAAATCTAAATACCGGTACTTGAGCCGGAGTGCATCCTTGGTATCGATGTTTTCTTCAATATAAAAAGGTGTGGTTTCAGCACCGTTTAAGATGCGAAGCTCGGTGACAAAAACCTCAATCTCGCCAGTTGCCATATCCGGATTGATGTTTTCGGGGGTACGGAGCAAAACAGTACCCACCACAGCAATAACATATTCGCTCTTGAGTTGTTCTGCTTTTTCAAAGACGGCACGATCACTCTCGTCATTGAAGGAAAGCTGAATGATACCGGTCCGATCCCGGAGGGTAACAAAGTTTACACCGCCCAAACGTCGGTTTCTGGCGACCCAACCGGTCAGGGTAACAGTTTCGTTTTCATTCTTTGCGGAGAGCTGACCGCACATGTGCGTGCGTTTCAAGCCTGCCATGGTTTCATATTGCATTGAGAATTCCTCCTTTTATCCTTCGAGAATCGACCGGATTGCCTCAGCGGTCAATGCAACCGAGGTGGTTTCGCCGGTTTCCATATTTTTTATATCTGCTTGTTTTGCTGTAATTTCGTCTTCGCCCAGTACCATGCTGTATTTAGCTCCCAGTTTGTTGGCGTATTTCATCTGCGCCTTGACGCTCCGGTCACAGAGGTCACGTTCTGCATGGATGCCGTATTTTCGCAGGTCAAAGACCAATTTTTGTGCCGCAAT
>JAGALN010000232.1 GCA_017625185.1 Clostridia bacterium | reverse complement strand
TGGCTTTCCCGGAAATACCGATCGGTTAGAGTCATAGCACCAAAGGGCAGGCTGATTTTCCCTTGCATTGCTCCGTTCTGGGCTAAAATCAGCTCGGTACTGCCCCCACCCACATCGGCAATCAGACAATCTTGGGCATCCGGAAAGGCAGAAACCACCCCATAAAAGTCATAGTTTGCCTCGTCTTTCCCGGAAATGACCTCAAGGGTAATCCCGGCTTCGGCAAGAACCCGGGCGCAGAATTCCCCGCCGTTTTTGGCACGGCGAACCGCCGCCGTAGCAACCGCAAGAATTTTGGCGTTTTCCGCCTTTGCCTCTTGGGCAAACGAAATCAGTGCCGCTATGGCACGGCGTTGAGGTTCTTCCTGTAGGCCTCCGGTAAGGCTCATCCCCTGGGATAGCCGAACCATCTCCCGCCGGCGGAACAATTCAAGGTATCCGGAATCGGTCAGCTCCGCCACCGACATCCGTGCCGAGTTGGAGCCTAAGTCAATGAGAGCTATTTTTTTCATAAATTATTCTCCCAACCCAGTTGCCATCTTCCGCAGTGCCGCCGACCGGTGGCTGATGGCGTTCTTAATGTGAGGCTCCATCTCTGCCAGGGTCATAGCATACTTTTCGTAATAGAAAACCGGGTCATAGCCAAAGCCGTCCTCCCCTTTGGGAGCCTCGGTAATCCGCCCGGGACATTCGCCCCGGAAGAGGCGGGTTGGCTCTCCCGGCACCGCCAGGGCAATCACACAGACAAACTGTGCTGTCCGCTTGTGGCAGGGAACGCCGGAAAGGGCAGTCAGAAGCTTTTGAATATTCTCTTCGTCGGCGGCATTCTCCCCGGCATACCGGGCAGTGTAAACCCCGGGGGCGCCGTCTAAATAATCCACACAAAGACCGCTGTCATCGGCAATGGTGGGTTTCCCGGTTAATTTCATAATGGTTTCCGCCTTCTTGGCGGCGTTTTCTTCAAAGGTGGAGCCGTCCTCGATGACGTCCACATCTCCAACCCCGGCATCTACCTGGGTCAGGATTTGAAAGCCGTCGCCTAAGATTGCTTTGATTTCCTGTGCCTTGTGGGCGTTTTTGCTGGCTAACACGTAGGTTTTCATAGGTTTTCTCCTTTTCTTTTCCAGGCATGCTTGAAAATCCGGCAATCTTTACCCGTGGCATTGCCCCGAACAAAGCTCATCAAATTTTCTGCACCCTTTGTTTGTGAAAAATTTTCCGGCTCGGCGAGTTGTGGTAAATATTTACCGCCAACCCTGCCCGGCACTGGGTGGAGCCATTGGCTCCCGATTCGGGTTGTAGGAATGCCCATGGCAGATGGCGATGGCAAGAGCGTCGGCGGTATCGTCCGGCTTGGGGACGCTTTTTAGATTCAGCAGGAGCTTCACCATCTGCTGAACCTGTTGCTTTTCCGCTCTGCCGTAGCCGGCAACTGCCTGCTTTACCTGAAGGGGGGTGTATTCATAGACCCTCACACCATGCTGGAGTGCGGCAAGGAGGAGAATCCCTCTTGCCTGTGCCACATTGATGGCGGTGGTCCGGTTGGTGTTGAAGAAAAGCTCTTCAATTGCCATAAAATCGGGTCGGTACAGCTCAATAATCCGGGTGAGGTCCTCGTAGATGGACAAGAACCGGTCATACATGGGAGTTTTGGCGTCGGTGGTAATGGCACCGTAGTCCAAAACCTTAAAATGATTGTTCTTGTATTCCAAAACGCCGTACCCCACAATGGCAAAGCCGGGGTCAATTCCTAAAATAATCATGATTTTCACCTAAAATTCGTTAAATTTTTGGAATAAGACTTGAAAAACATGGAAGTCTGGTATATAATAATTCTATTGATAAAGATATTCTATCATAGTTTGGAGGAATTTACAATGGCAAAAGAAAAAGTTGTTCTGGCGTATTCGGGTGGACTGGATACTTCCATCATCATTTCCTGGTTGATTGAGAACTACGGTTACGAGGTAATCGCAGTCTGCGGTGATGTAGGTCAGGGCAAGGAAACGGACGGTCTGGAAGAAAGAGCACTTGCCAGCGGTGCGTCCAAAATATATATCGAGGACCTGCGTGACGAGTATGTAGAAGATTTCATTTTCCCCACCTTAAAAGCCGGTGCGATCTATGAGGGTAAGTACCTGCTTGGCACCTCCCATGCAAGACCTATCATTGCCCGCCGCCTGGTTGAGATTGCGGAGCAGGAGGGCGCTGTTGCCATTTGTCACGGTGCAACCGGCAAGGGTAACGACCAGGTTCGGTTCGAGCTGACCATCAAGGCGCTGGCTCCCCATTTGAAGATTATTGCTCCCTGGCGTATTTGGGATATTAAGTCCCGTGAGGACGCCGTGGATTATGCAGAAGCCCACGGCATTGAGATTCCGGTAACCAAGAAGGACCTCTATTCCAGAGACCGGAACATCTGGCACATCAGCCATGAGGGTATGGATTTGGAAGACCCGGCAAACGAGCCCCAGCTTGACAGCCTTTTGAAGTTGGGCGTATCCCCTGAAAAGGCTCCCGATACCCCTACCTATGTGACCATCGGCTTTGAAAAGGGTGTTCCCGTATCCTTAGACGGGGTGAAGATGGCGGCACGTCCTTTGGTTGAGAAACTCAATGAGCTGGGCGGTGCCAACGGCATCGGGATTGCGGACATCGTAGAGGACAGATTGGTTGGTATGAAGTCCAGAGGCGTTTACGAAACGCCGGGCGGTACCATTCTCTATACCGCATTGCAGGAATTGGAATACCTCTGTCTTGACAGAGACACCCAGTCCTTCAAGCGTAAGGCGGCGATCACCTTCAGCGAGCTGCTCTATGACGGTAAGTGGTACACCCCCCTTCGTGAGGCACTGTCCGCTATGGTGGATACCATGGAAGAAACCGTAACCGGTGAAGTTCGGTTAAAGCTCTATAAGGGTGTGGCATCCCCTGCAGGCGCCAAGTCCCCCTATTCTCTCTATAATGAGGACATTGCAAGCTTCGGCGACAGCGGTGAGCTTTACAGCCACAAGGATTCCGAGGGCTTTATCAACCTGTTTGGTCTGCCCCTCAAGGTCCGTGCCCTGATGAAAAAGAAGAACAAGGCGTAAAGCCTACCCCTTTTATACAAGGATAACATTGTAGGGACCGTCGAGGACGCCGGTCCCTACGTTTTTAAATTGTTCCGTAAAGGAGAAATAAACTATGGCAAAATTATGGGGAGGTCGGTTTTCCAAGGCGACCGATACATTGGTAGACGATTTCAATTCTTCCATCCGTTTTGATGCCAGAATGTACGCCCAGGATATCCTGGGAAGTCAGGCCCATGCCGAAATGCTGGGCAGGCAGGGGATTATCCCCAAAGCGGATGCGGAGTTGATAGTAAAAACCTTGGGCGAAATCAAAGCGGACATCGAAAACAACAAGGTGGAGTTTTTGATTGACGCCGAGGATATCCATATGAATGTGGAAACCATCCTGATTTCCCGGATTGGGGATGTGGGAAAGCGGCTCCACACCGGCAGAAGCCGGAACGATCAGGTGGCGCTGGATATCCGGATGTACCTGCGGGAAGAGCTGGATACCATTTCCCAGATGGTGAAGGAGCTTCGTCTGGTGATTCTGGAGATTGCGAAGAAGAATCTTTCTACCATCATGCCCGGGTATACTCATCTGCAAAAGGCACAGCCCATTACCCTAGCCCATCATGTAATGGCGTATTATGAAATGTTCCGCCGTGACGGGCAGCGGCTTTCCGATTGCAGAAAGCGGCTGAATGTGATGCCCCTGGGAAGCGGCGCCTTGGCGGGAACCACCTATCCTCTGGACCGGGAGTTTGTGGCAGAAAAGCTGGGCTTTGACGGAATTACCCAGAATAGCTTAGATGGGGTTTCCGACCGGGACTTTGTCTGCGAGCTTGCCTTTGATTTATCCCAGATTATGGTGCATATCAGCCGGTTTTCCGAAGAACTGATTCTCTGGAGCTCCCACGAATTCAGCTTTGTGGAGATGGACGATGCTTACAGCACCGGCTCCAGCATCATGCCCCAGAAGAAAAACCCGGACGTTGCCGAGCTTGCCCGTGGCAAGTCAGGACGGGTCTTTGGTTCTCTGATGGGACTCTTAACCATGATGAAGGGTCTGCCCCTTGCGTATAACAAGGATATGCAGGAGGATAAGGAGCAGATTTTCGATGCGGTGGATACCGTGAAGATGGTTCTGCCGGTCTTTGGGAAGATGCTCTCCACCATGCGGGTTCGGGAGGATAAAATGCTTACCGGTGCCAAAGGCGGCTTTACCAATGCAACCGATGTGGCGGACTACCTGGTGAAAAAGGGTCTTCCCTTCCGGGACGCCCACGCCGTTGTGGGACGGATGGTAGCGTATTGCATTGAAAAAGACACCGTAATCGACGCCCTTTCCATGGAAGAGATGAAGGAGTTTTCGGAATTGATTGCTGAGGATATCTATGATGAGATTTCTCTTACCACCTGCGTCAACCAACGGAAAATCATTGGCGGTCCAGCTATGGAAACCATGAGACAGGTCATTGAACAATACGAAAAGGAAGAATATTAGGAAAGCCTCCCATATGGGAGGCTTTCCTTATCCGGTCGTGCTGGAAAATTGGCGACCTTTGTTCGTAGCATCGGCTTGCCAAGACAGTCACGTACACAAAGTACGCTCCCGCCTTGCCAAACCTTCCGGCTCGGCAATCTGTGGTACGTCTTTACCTCGAACCATGCCCGGCATTGGGTGGAGCGTCACGCTCCTTTTATTTTATTTTATTCGCTCTTCTGGGGAACTGGCTGGGGGTGGGTTTCTCCTTGGGGATGAGGACCAGTTTCCGGACCATGTCGCTTTCGGGAAGGGGTACGGGAATCACTTGTGGCTTGCCGCCCCCCAATGTTCCCAGCATGGGTCTGGCATCCGATAACTCCTCGTCAACCCCATCGGCTTTTAAGGCGAGGAACTGTCCCCCTACCTTGGTCAGGGGCAGGCAGTATTCTCCCAAAACCCGCAGGTTCGCCACCGCCCGGGAGGTGACCAAATCAAACTTCTCCCGGTACTTGTTGTCCTTTCCCAATTCCTCGGCTCTGCCGTGGATGCAGGTCACATTGGTAAGTCCCAATTCCCTGCAGACGGCTTCCAGAAAGGTAATCCGCTTGTTGAGAGAATCCACCAGGGTTACCGACAAATCGGGACGGATGATTTTCAGCGGAACCCCCGGGAACCCGGCACCGGTGCCAATATCGGCAAGGCTGGCATTCGGGGGAATCTGAATATGGTATAAGGGCAGGATACTGTCCAGAAAATGCTTTACCGAAATGCCGTCATCATCAGTAATGGCGGTCAGGTTCATTTTCTGGTTCCATTCCTTTAAGAGTGCCGAGTATGCGGCAAACTGGGAAAGCTGAGTATCAGATAGGCTGCCGCCTAATGCGGCAATGCCTTGAATGAGCAAGGTTTGGTTCATCGGACAGTTCCTCCCAACATTTGTTGAATGAAAAAGGGGCGTATCCGTCGGGATACGCCCCTTATGGTTGTTATTTATGCCTGAGGAGCATCTACAGGACATACGTTTGCGCAGTTGCCGCAGTCAATGCACTCGTCAGCATTGATTTCGTACTTTGCATCGCCTTCGGTAATGCAGGATACGGGGCACTCGCCGGCACAAACACCGCACTTAATGCAATCATCGTTGATTGTGTAAGCCATTCTGATTCACCTCACAAAAAAGTTTTCAAATTTACAAATATCATGATAATACATTTTTCGCTATTTGTCAAGAGGGTTTTCGCCCTGCAAAAAGAGTTCTTTGGTGTAGGGCAGGGACAAAATCCAATCGCAATAGGTATGCCATTCCAGGAGCTTGTGGTTCCGCCGCGCAAAATACATATTGAGAAGATTCTCATAGTTCATGGTCACGGTTCGGGTCTGGTTGTAGCTGGAGGGCAGAAGCTGAATCAAGTCATACCAGTCCGCCTTGTCCTTGGTTTCGATATAGGAAAGCCGCTTTGTCTCCAGGAAGTTCATAAAGGAGGAAAGCGCAGCTAGAGCATCAATGCTCAACTGGTCATGGCTGAAGTCGGTCAGCTCAAAGGGCTTGCTGCAGAGCTTGTGCATGGTGCTGGTGGAATTGGCTACGGTTGCTACCTTGTAGGTGTCGAATTCCTTCCACCAGTACATGGGTGCGGTAATGTCCACACAGACCAGAATCTGCCGGATGAACTTCCGGTGGTCGGATCCTGCCTTGCAGAGACGCTTTGCCAAATCCAAATCATTGGGTCCCAAAATATAGTTTCCGTCTTTGTCATAGCTGCTGTCCATTCTGTCCCAGCTGTTCATAGGGTTTCTGGCGCCCCGAATGGCACCCTCGAAATTCATGATTTGTGTTTTTTCAATCAATATCATAGGGAACACCTCCCAAACTTAAATATCCAAATTGATTACCGTGGAGGAATAATCCTCGATGAACTTCCGGCGGGGTTCTACCTTGTCACCCATCAAAATGGTAAAGGTTTCGTCTGCCTGTCTGGCATCTTCTAGGGTGACCTGAAGCATAATCCGGGATTCCGGGTTCATGGTGGTTTCCCAGAGCTGCTCCGGGTTCATCTCACCAAGACCCTTGTACCGCTGGATGGTAGGCTGCTTGCCCTCTTCCATACCAGCAAGAATCTCCTGAAGCTCCTCGTCGGAGTAGGCATATTTTTCAAACTTGCCCCGGCTAACCTTGTAAAGGGGCGGCTGGGCAATGTAGACATGGCCCTCTTCAATCAAGGGGCGCATATACCGGAAGAAGAAGGTCAGCATCAGCGTTCTGATGTGCGCACCGTCCACGTCGGCATCCGCCATGATAACAACCTTGCCGTACCGAATCTTGGAAACGTCAAAGTCCTCCCCGATTCCGGCACCCAATGCGGTAATCACCGGCATTAGCTTATCGTTGCCGTAAACCTTGTCGATTCTGGTCTTTTCCACGTTCAGCATCTTACCCCAAAGAGGGAGAATTGCCTGAAACCGCCGGTCCCGACCCTGCTTGGCAGAGCCACCCGCAGAATCTCCCTCCACGATGTAGATTTCAGTATAGGTATTATCTCTGTCGGAGCAGTCAGCAAGCTTACCCGGCAGGGTACTGCTCTCTAAAGCACTCTTTCTTCGGGTGTTTTCTCTGGCACGCTTTGCCGCCTCTCTTGCCCGGGAGGCGGTGAGAGCCTTGTCCACCACAATCTTGGCAACGGAGGGGTTCTCCTCAAAGAACTCGCCCAGCTTTTCGTTGACCATTTTTTCCACCATGGACCGGATTTCTCCGTTCCCCAGCTTGGTCTTGGTCTGTCCCTCGAACTGTGCCTCGGTCACCTTCACCGAGATGATACAGGTCAGACCCTCACGGACGTCCTCGCCCTTTAAGTTATCGTCATTGTCCTTTAAGAAACCGTATTTCTTGGCATAATCGTTGATAACCTTGGTGAGTGCCGCCTTGTAGCCGGTTTCGTGGGTACCGCCCTCGGTGGTGTTGATGTTGTTTGCAAAGCTGATGATGTTCTCGCTGTAGCCGTCGTTATACTGCATGGCAACCTCTGCCTCGCAGGTTTCCCGTACTGCATTTACATAGATGACATCGGGATGAATTGCCTCTTTATTCCGGTTTTCGTACTCCACGAACTCCCGAATACCGCCGTTGTACTGGAGGGAAACCTCCTTGTTTGCCTCCGGAGCGTCAGGCCGGGCATCCTTTAAGATAATCTTGATGCCGGCGTTTAAGAATGCCTGCTCCCGCAGACGGAGGAGAAGGGTGTCAAAGCTGTAGATTAAGTCCTCAAAAATCTCGCCGTCCGGCTTGAAGTGAACCTTGGTTCCGGTCCTGTCGGTGGTGCCCACCACTTTTAAGGGTTCGCACCGATGACCCCGTTCGTACCGCTGGTAGTGGACGTTGGTTCCGTCGTAGATTTCCACCTCTAAAAAGACGGAAAGGGCGTTAACAACGGAAGCGCCAACACCGTGAAGACCGCCGGACACCTTATATCCGCCGCCGCCGAACTTACCGCCGGCATGGAGCTTGGTAAAGACCAGCTCAACCGCCGGAATCCCCTCTTTGGGGTGGATGCCGGTGGGGATACCACGGCCGTTATCGGTGACAGTGATGGAGTTGTCCGCCTCAATGACCACCTCAATCTCGGTACAGTAGCCTGCCAACGCCTCGTCAATGGAGTTGTCCACAATCTCATAGACCAGGTGGTGCAGACCCCGGGAGGTGGTGGAGCCGATATACATACCCGGACGTTTCCGGACTGCCTCCAAGCCCTCCAAAACCTGAATCTGGTTTTCGTCGTATTCGGTTGCTACCGGAACACTGGTCATATGCTCCTCGGTTAAGGAGATGTTCTTTTGCTCTTCTGCCATGGTAGAATCAAGCCTTTCTGACCCACATAATACAAATCTGCCCTGTCCTGTGTGGGTCTTGCAGGACGGCAAGGTAACTTTTCGTTATTTGAACCGCTCTGCGCGGCCGGCTAACGCCTTGGAGGAAATGTTGGTGATGTAAATCACCGATTGCCCGTCAATTTCACATAACACAAAGGTCTTGGGAAGCTCCTCGGACACATTCCGGACAAAGCCTTCCTCCTCAACAATTTTGAGGAAGTCCTTGGTGTTCTTGGACATAGAGGTGCTCTCCAAATCCAAAATCGCAATGATGTTCTTGGTGTTGACCACTGTGTCACTGCCTAGGTGCAGATACATGGAAAAACCTCCTTAGGAAATGTATCGCAGGGGCATTCGTGAATGCCCCCTACTGCAACGCAACCCTGCCATCCTCCACATGGAACAAGGTGGCGTCTTCGGTCAGGGCAAAGCCGTCCACATCGGTGCAGGTGATCAGAATCTGCATATCCCGAATGTGGTTGAGAATAAAGCTCTGGCGTTTCTTGTCCAGCTCGCTCATGATATCGTCCAGGAGCAGAACTGGTAAATCCCCGGTTTCCTCCTGAATCAGAGCAACCTCGGAAAGCTTTTGTGCTAAAACAACGGTTTTTTGCTGACCCTGGGAAGCAAATAGCTTGGCGTCTTGTCCGTTGATATAATAGCCAATGTCCTCCCGATGGGGGCCGACCACCGACTCTCTGGCATCTAGCTCCCGCCTTTGGGAATCGGTCAGCTTTTGGAGGAGCTTTTCTTTGATTTGGGGAATCGCCATCCCCGCCGTGTCCCCAATGCAGGAAAGATACCGAAGCTCCAGGGTTTCCTTCCCGCCGGAAATCTCTTTCTGGAGAGCGGCGGCATAGCTGCCGATTTTGTTAATGTATTCGGTGCGATAGGCAATCAGCTCTGCCGCCACCGAGGATAGTTTCTCGTTGAGAATTCCCAG
>JAGALN010000231.1 GCA_017625185.1 Clostridia bacterium | reverse complement strand
GAACATCAAAGACCAAATCCGAATCCATAGGAATTCCGTTTTTGAACCCAAAGGACACCAAATGCAACATCATTCCTGTATAAGATTGGGTTTCTCCATATGCAGAAATAATCATTTCCTTCAGTTGCCCTGTAGACAAAAGAGAAGTGTCGATAATATGGTTTGCGTTCTCACGAAGACCGCTTAACAATTTCCGTTCCTGCTGAATTCCATCGGGAATCCGGCCACCGATGGCAAGGGGGTGCTCCCGTCTGGTTTCCTTATATCGTTTCAGCAAAACCTCATCGCTTGCCTCCAAAAAGAGAATCTCGTATTCATAGCCAAAATCCTCCAGCTTCTCCAGCTTGCCTGTAAGCTCTCCAAACAGTTTCCCGCCCCGAATATCGCAGACGATGGCAACCATTTTTTCTGTATTTTCTGCCCTGGAACAAATTTCTGCAAACTTAGGAATCAGTTCCGGCGGCATGTTATCCACACAAAAACAGCCCAAATCCTCCAGCGCATTCACCGTCTGCGTCTTTCCGGCTCCGCTCATGCCGGTAACAATTAAAATTTTCATCTGGTTTTCCTCTTTTGCTTCAAAGACTAGAATTCTCCAAGAAAGCGAACCTCCGGCTCCAGCATCACACCGTATGCCTGATAAACACGGCGTTGTACCTCTTCCATCAACTGTCGCACATCCTTAGCGGTAGCCCCTTGGTCATTGACCACAAAGCCGGCATGCTTATCAGATACCGACGCACCGCCAACCCGAAGTCCCATCAGTCCTGCATCCTGAATCAGCTTCCCGGCAAAGTGCCCCTCTGGACGCTTAAAAGTGCTGCCTGCACTGGGCAGATGCAACGGCTGCTTAGATACCCGTCTCTGGGCAAGGTCGTCCATTTTTGCCCGAATCTCTGCTTGGTTTCCTTGCTCCAGTTTCACAGTGCCACCGAGGACAATCAAATCCGGATTCTTTGAGAAAATACTGGTACGATAGCCAAAGGAACAGTCCTCATTGGTTGCTGTTTGCACATCGCCCGCTCCATCCAGATAGATCACCTCTTTCACCACCTGGGACATTTCCCCGTCGTAGGCACCGGCATTCATGAAGAGGGCGCCGCCAAAGGTTCCGGGAATACCGGCAGCAAATTCCAAGCCCGAAAGACTGTTTTCCAATGCGACTCCAGCAAGACGGGAAAGCTTGATGCCGCCCTGGGCTTTCAGGGTATCACCAACTACTTCACAATTCGCAAACCGATTCCCCAATTGAATCACAACGCCACGGATCCCGCCGTCACCAACCAGAATGTTGGAGCCATTGCCGAGAACAAGGTAAGGCACCCCTCTCTGCCGAAACAGACAGCAGAGCTCCGCAATTTCCTCCACCCGCTCCGGAGTCAGCAGCAAGTCTGCCGGGCCGCCAATTCGGAAGGTGGTATGCCGGCTCATAGGTTCATCGACGTGTACCATGGATTCATCCAGAATTTCTAAAACTAAAGGACGAATGGTTTCCTTCATGCTAGCGCTCCCCTTCCCTTATGAAATTCTTCCAGATATGCAGAAAAACGCTCTGCGTTTAAATTCATAATCAATTCTTCCGGAAAGGCAATCTCTTCCAGAATCTTTAAGGCATGATCAAATACCCCAACCTGAAAACAATTGTGAGCATCGGAACTGACCACAATCTTTGTTCCGAGCTTCTTACAGGTTTCGGCAATTGCCTTACAATTTTCGTAACATCCTTTGCGAACCGCAAAGGAATGATTGTTGATTTCGATACACTTATTGGCATCCCTTGCTGCTGCAATCACTGTTTCGTAATCATACGGAAAAGACGGATGACCACTGTGCCCTATGATATGAACATAGGGGTTTTTCATGACATTCAGCCATGCTTTGGTGTGTTCCTCTCTGGTTCGCGGCGGAAAGCAGGGCGGGTGCATAGATGCAATTACAACCTCCATGTCCGGGAGAATATGGCTTGGCATATCCAGATTTCCCTCTGTGTCAAGGACATTTGCTTCCACACCCTTTAAAAGGCGAACCCCGTCCACCTCTCTTGGCAGTTCCTCCATGGTACAAAAATGCCAGATATGTGCTCCGTCTGGAATTGCCGGGGCATGATTGGTCATACAAATCATCTGGAGTCCCTGCTTTTTCGCATAGGCAAGATTTTCCACCAAAGAACTAAACACATGATCGCTACAATTGGTGTGGGTATGGGTATCCACAAAAATTTTCATTTCTTTCCTCCGTTGTCGTCATTTTTATTCTTCAGCAAAGGCGTCTCCCATATGCTCGGTAATTCTGCGGTTCAGTTCCTCTGCCGCATTGTATCCCAGTTTTTTCTGCCGGTTGTTCATGGCGGCAACCTCAAAGATAACCGCTAGATTTCGTCCGGGACGCACCGGAATGGTCAAGGAAGGAATGTCCAGACCCAAAATATTGGTATACTCATCCGCAAGACCAAGGCGGTCATACTGTTTTCCTTGCTCCCATGCCTCCAGATGGATAATCAAATCAATCTTTTCAGAATCCTTTACTGCTCCCATACCGAAGATATTTTTCACATCTACAATTCCGATACCACGAATTTCGATAAAGTGCCGGATAATATCAGGCGCAAAACCGACCAGAGATTTTGCCGAAACACGCTTAATTTCCACAGCGTCATCAGCTACCAACCGGTGTCCGCGCTTGATCAGCTCCACAGCCGCCTCGCTCTTGCCGACGCCGCTGTCGCCCATAATCAAAAGACCTTGACCGTAAACCTCAACCAGAACACCATGTCTGGTAATCCTGGGCGCCAGTTCCACATTCAAAAAGGCATTTAAAGCACTGGTAAAGTACGAGGTAGCATGCTTGGACCGAAGCACCGGTGTATCAAACTCTTCTGCCAGCTGCAGCATTTCAGGAGTGGCTTCTCCGTTCCGGGTCAGGACAACGGCAGTAACCTGCTTTTCAAACAAGGGTTTCAAACGGTTGTATTGCTCCTTGGCCGGGAATTTGGAGAGATAGGTAGTTTCTACCTTGCCAAAGACCTGAATCCGCTGG
>JAGALN010000230.1 GCA_017625185.1 Clostridia bacterium | reverse complement strand
TGGGGATTTCCTTTAATACCTCGTCCAGCTTGTCTTCTTTGCCCTGTTGCTTGAGTTGGGATACCAGATTAGAGAGCATACCGCCAGGCACCTGATACTTTAAGGTGTTGATATCAACACCTAAAATCTTGGTGCTCATGAGTCCGCTTTCTAAATACTTTTCCCGGAGGGGTTTGAAATAATCAGCAATCTCGGTTAAGATATTCAGGTCCATGCCGGTATCATACTCGGTGCCCTGCAGAGTTGCAACCAGGGGCTCGGTGGGAGGCTGGGAGGTTCCCAGAGCCATGGGGGAGATGGCACAGTCTACAATATCAATGCCGGCTTCGATTGCCTTTAGGTAGGTCATGGAAGCTACACCGCTGGTGTAATGGGTGTGAAGCTCCAACGGAATTTTAACTGCCTTCTTCAGTTGTTTTACCAAGTCGTAAGCAACATAGGGGGTGAGCAGACCTGCCATGTCTTTAATACAGATGGAGTCTGCACCGCTGTTTTCAAAGGTCTTGGCAAGTTTGACAAAGAACTCGTTGTTGTGCACCGGACTGATGGTGTAGGAAATGGCAGCCTGCACATGTCCGCCCTCTTTCTTGGTAGCATTGATGGCAGTCTGCAGGTTCCGAACATCGTTGAGTGCATCGAAGATTCTGATGTTGTCAATGCCGTTGGCAATTGACTTCTGTACAAAATACTCAACCACATCGTCAGCATAGTGGCGGTAGCCAAGAACGTTCTGGCCACGGAAGAGCATTTGTAATTTGGTATTGGGTGCAGCGTCCCGGATTTTCCGGAGCCGTTCCCATGGGTCTTCGTTTAAGAAACGCAGGCAGGCGTCAAAGGTAGCGCCGCCCCAAACCTCCAGAGCTGAATAACCTGCTTTGTCCATCAGGGACAGAGCGGGAAGCATCTCTTCGGTTGTCATACGGGTTGCAATCAAAGACTGGTGTGCGTCACGGCAGACAGTCTCGGTAATTCCAACTTTACCCATAAGTTTGTACCTCCTTAAGAGAAATTATTTCGCGAACATGGACAGGAAAACTCCAGCGGCAACTGCACTGCCGATAACGCCTGCAACATTGGGACCCATGGCGTGCATCAGCAGGAAGTTTGACGGGTTCTCTTTCTGTCCAACGGTCTGGGATACTCTTGCAGCCATCGGAACTGCAGATACACCGGCAGAACCGATGAGAGGGTTGACCTTGCCTCCGGTCAGTTTGCACATAAGCTTACCCAAAAGCAAGCCGCCTGCAGTACTGAAGCAGAATGCAACCAGACCCAAAACGACAATGCCTAAGGTTTCGCCGGTTAAGAAGGTTTCTGCCTTGGCAGTTGCACCAACAGTTAATCCCAAGAAAATGGTAATGGTGTTCATTAAGCCGTTCTCTGCGGTCTTGGTCAGACGTTCTACTACACCACATTCCTTGGCAAGATTACCCAGCATCAGCATACCAACCAGAGATACCGCATCAGGAACGATGAGGGCAACAACGATGGTAACCACGATGGGGAAGATAATCTTCTCGGTCTTGCTGACAGGACGGAGCTGTTCCATCACAATCTGCCGTTCCTTCTTGGTGGTCAGTGCCTTCATAATCGGCGGCTGAATCACCGGAATCAAAGCCATGTAGGAGTAAGCGGCAATGGCGATTGCAGGAAGCAATGCCGGAGCCAGGGTTTTGGTTACGTAGATGGCGGTTGGACCGTCAGCACCACCGATGATACCGATGGATGCCGCTTCTTCGACACCAAAGTTGATGCCGGGGATGGTGGCACTCAAGACCAATGCACCCAGGAAGGTTAAAAACACGCCAAGCTGTGCCGCAGCACCCAAAATAATGCTTTTGGGGTTG
>JAGALN010000229.1 GCA_017625185.1 Clostridia bacterium | reverse complement strand
GGCTCCGATATACCGGATATAGGAGCTCCAAATAGCACCGGCACCGCCCTCCGCAAAGATGACACCGATCGGTTCCGTTCCGGGATAGAGAACGATATTCTCACCAAAGAGAACTATCATAGGAATCAGCACCAGCCAGCTTAAAACACCGCCGGCAAACATATAAGAAGAAATTCTGGCGCCACAGATATAGCCTACGCTCATCACCGCCGGGTAAATCTGGGTTCCAATTTCTCCTGCAAAGCCTTTGACGTGGTAGGAAACTTCACCGGCTACCAGCTTCAAGCCATCAATGATGAACTTAAAAAGTGCCGCAAAGCCCATCCCTGCAAATACCGTGGAGGCATTGGCACCGCCCTCTTCTCCCGCCAGAAGAACCTCTGCACAAGCTGTCCCCTCCGGATAGGGGAGAACGCCGTGTTCCTTTACAATCAAGGCATTCCGCAGAGGAACCATAAAGAAGACACCCAAAAGTCCCCCAAGGAGTGCTATCAGAGTAATGGAAAGGATACCAGGCTTGTCCATCTTACCCTCTGCCGCCCACAAAAACAGTGCCGGCAAGGTAAAGATGGCACCTGCGGCCAAGGATTCGCCCGCAGAGCCTACGGTCTGGACAATGTTGCTTTCTAAGATAGAATTCTTCCGCATAATCACACGGATGACACCCATGGCAATTACCGCCGCCGGAATGGATGCCGAAACTGTCATACCTACCCGAAGACCCAGGTAAGCATTTGCCGCACCGAAGACAACCGCAAGGAGAATCCCCATAACAATCGAAGTGATGGTAATTTCCGGGGTAATCTTGTCTGCCGGCACGTAAGGTTTAAAGTTGTTTTTCTCGCTCATACGCAACTCCGTTCTTTCGTCTTTTAACAAATTTTATAACATACCTTTGCATTGTAACATAATTCTTCAAAAACTGCAAGGAAAAGATGTTTTATTGGCAGGATTTTAACACATCCAGAACCACGCCGTAGATTCGCTCTACCGAGGAAATGCTCATCCTCTCTTCGGTGGTGTGGACGTCATACAGATTGGGACCAATCGAGATGCAATCCATCCCCGAAAGAGCCGCCGCAAACACACCGCATTCCAATCCCGCATGAATGGCTTCCACCTTGGGTTCTTTACCAAACTGCTTTTGATACGCCTCCTTATAGAGGGTCTGCAAGGCGGAATCACTCTTAAATTCCCAGGGTGGGTACTGCCCGTAAAGCTTGGTCTTACACTCTGCACAGGAGGCAAAGGTCAAAAGCCTTTGCTCCAGAGCGGTAAGTGCCGATTGTTTATTGCTCCGAAGGGCAAAGCAGAGGGTTGTCTGCTCCGCCTCGGTCTTCAAAACACCCAGATTCAAAGAAGTTTCTACCAGATTGGGAATCTCGACACTCATCTCCTGAACCCCGTTTGGAGCACACAAAAGAAGATATAACAGCCTCTCCGAAAACTCCGGCACCATTGCCTTACCAGCAGGCTCCGGCAGAATCTCGGTTTCCAGGACAAAGTCCGGTTCTCGGGCGGAGAGTTCCTCCTTGACGATTGTTCCATACCGGTCAACCTCTTGCAAAAAGGCTGCCGCATCTTCCGTAACCAGAATTGCCGTTCCGCTTCGGGGAATGGCATTGGCTTTATCTCCGCCGTCGATACTAACCAAGGAGAAAGGGGCCACGCTTTTGGCATTTTGCAGAATTCTTGCAAGCAGTCCATTGGCATTGATTCTCCCCTTGTGAATCTCCACGCCGGAATGGCCTCCCTTGAATCCCTTAACCGAAATCCGGATATAAACTCCGGATTTTTCCTCTCTTTTTAGAGGAATTTCCATGGAAATCTCACTGCCTCCGGCACAGGACACCGTCAGGATATCTTCTTCCTCGGAATCCATGTTAATCATTTTTCTGCCCTTGAGCTTGCTCATATCCAGAGCCATAGCACCCAGCATTCCCACCTCTTCATCAGTGGTAAAGACCGCTTCAATGGGAGGATGTGAAATGGTATTGCTTGCCAGAATCGCCAGCATCATGGCAACGGCAATCCCGTTGTCCCCGCCCAAGGTGGTTCCCCTTGCCTTGATATAGTCACCGTCCCGGCAGAGGTCCAGACCGTCTTTTTCAAAATCAATGGGATGGTCCTCCTCTTTCTGGCAGACCATGTCCAGGTGCCCCTGCAGAATCACAGGCTCTGCCGCTTCGTAGCCTGGGGTACCATCCTTATAGATAATAACATTAAAAGCACTGTCCCGCTCCGCCTTGAATCCATGCTCTCTGGCAAATTCCAGACAATAATCACTGATTTTTTCTTGATTTCCCGACCCTCTGGGAATCCCAGAAATTTCCTCAAAATACCGGAATACCTCCCGGGGTTGTATCTCTGTAAGTTTCATCCTTCTTCCTCCGTTTTATTCAGCTCTACTGGCACAAAGCCTTCAATTTCTAAGCTGTCCCGCGTCACAATACAATTCAAACAATGAACCTTTACCCCCTGCTCTTCTGCCTCTCGCAAGGCATCTGCAAAGGCTGCATGGGTTTTCTCGTTTGGCACAAAATATCTGCAATCCTCCATTTGTGCCACAAAGAAAATATGTCCGCCATAGCCTTCCTTCGCAGCAGCGACCAATTCCCGGAGATGCTTGACGCCTCGCTCGGTAGGAGCATCGGGGAACATGAGAACACCATCCTCCTCCAAGGTAACACCCTTCACCTCAACAAAGTGTCTTTTCCCCTCTGCCTCTACATAAAAATCAAACCGGGAATTCTTGTATTTACATTCTGGCTTGATTCGTGTTACTTCGGGAAAATGCCCACTCCGTTCCAGCCATTCATGGAATACCTTGTTGGGGGCCTGACTGTCCATATTAATAAGTTTCCCGTTTTTGATAACAGTAATCAGATCAAACTTTGTTTTCCGCTCCGGGTTCTCTGCCCTTTGCAAAAATACCGTGGCACCCGGGATCAGGAGTTCCTTGCATCTGCCAGTATTCTTCACATGACAGATTTCTTCCGTTCCATCAATCTCCACCATGGCAATAAACCGGTTGGGCCGGGAAAGAAATCTGCCCTCGACCATAGATTCATAACGCACAGATTCCACTCCCTCTGTTACAGCATATTGATGGGGTTGATATCAATCACAAGACGATTGTCCCATCTTGTCCCATTGTGTTCCTGACTAATTTCCCGCAGAACGGGCAGGAAGTCTTCCGCATCTGCCACCTTACAAAGAAGCCGATACCGGAATTTATTCTTAATTTTCCCAATGGGTGCCAGACCGGGACCGATACACTTTAGAATAGGAATTCCTGCATTTTTCAGGATTCCGGCAATGTTTCCAATCTCCCGCTCCGCCAGTTCCGCATCCTCTCCGGAAACCAGAATATAGATAAAATCACAAAAAGGCGGATACTGCATCCGCTTCCGATACTGGATTTCATTCTCGTAAAAAGCATCGTAATTCTGTTCCTTGGCAAAGAGAATGGTACTGTTCTGAGGCTGATAGGTCTGGATGACCGCTCGCCCTGCCAAATCCCCTCTTCCGGCTCTGCCACAGACTTGGGTAATTAAGGAAAAACACCGTTCTCCGCTGCGGTAGTCATCCACATGCAAGGAGCTGTCCGCCGCCAGGACCCCAACCAAAGTCACTTCGGGAAAGTCCAGTCCCTTGGTTACCATTTGGGTTCCCAGCAAAATATCCCCCTCCCCGTTTTTAAACCGGTTCAGGATTGCTTCGTGACCCCCCTTTTGAGAGGTGGTATCAAAGTCCATCCGCAGGATTCTCGCCTCGGGAAAGAGCTGATTCAGCTCTGTTTCAATCTTCTGGGTTCCGGTACCGAAGAACTTCACATATTTGGAACCGCAAGTGGGACAGCTGGTTACATTATCCTGGGTATGTCCGCAGTAATGGCAGACCAGCTTGTCGGTGTTCCGGTGGTAGGTCATAGCAATGCTGCAATGGGGACACTCAATCACCTGCCCGCATTCCCGACAGGAAACAAAGGTGTTATATCCACGGCGGTTCAAAAAGAGAATGGTCTTCTCCCCCCGTTCCAGATTCCGCCGGATTTCATCCTGAAGCCGGATGCTGATGGGGGACATATTATGATAATCAAACAATTCGCTTCGCATATCCACAATTCGGGTAGCGGGCAAATCGTTTTCGTTATACCGTTTCTCCATCCGGAAAAGCTTGTACCGTCCCGTTTCTGCCCGATAGAAAGACTCCACCGAGGGAGTTGCCGACGCCAACAGCACCGGCGCACCATGCTTTCTGCCCCGTCGGAAAGCAACCTCCCGAGCATGATACCGGGGTGCAATTTCGGATTTGTAGCTGCTCTCGTGCTCCTCGTCTAAAATAATAATCCCGATATTTTCAAAGGGGGCAAAGACCGCACTGCGGGCACCAACCACTACATCGACCTCGCCTCGACGCATCTTCTGCCATTGGTCGAAGCGCTCCCCCTGGGAAAGCCCGCTGTGCATCACCGCCACACCGCTGCCAAACCGGCTGACAAATCGCTCTACCATCTGGGGAGTCAGGGAGATTTCAGGGACCAGCATAATGGCTTGTTTGCCTTGATTGATGCAGGTTTCAATGGCTTGCAGAAAGACTTCGGTTTTTCCGCTCCCCGTAACCCCGTGCAGAAGAATTTCTTCATGGAACTGATGGGTAATATTCCGGTTTAAATGCTCAATAATGGGCTTTTGTTCCGGGGTGGGAACGTACGCCCTGGAACGGCAGTATTTCCCCGCATCAAACGCCTCCCGCTCCACCTGTTCCCGATAAACGGTAACAACGCCTTTCTCGCACAGAGTACGGAGAGAGGTGTAATTTCCCTCAGCAATCATCACCAAATCTGCCGTGGGTAGATCTCCACTGTCACAAAGGGTCAGAATCAAATTTGCCTGCGCCGTTGCCCGCTTCGCCATCAGCTCGTCCGCAAGGGCATACCCTTCTTCTGCACTGCAGTTTAGGTGTGCCTTCCGGATGAACTTGACGGTCACAGTTTCGTCAATGGTCTCCCGCAATTCCAGAACGCCCAGCTCTGCTAAGGCATTGGCAGGGGCACGAAGACTACGCTTGCTGAGTGCCGCCTCCAATTCCTTCAATTCCGCCAGTCCGTCGTGCTCCTTTAAGGCCTTATAAAGTGCAAACTGCGCCGGGGTCAGGACAGTTTCCGGCTCTTTTCGCAGAACCAGCCATTCCCGGACATGGGCACCCATAAAGGGCGGCTTGACCAGCTTATAGCTTTGCTGGAAGGAACACAGATATTTCTCCTGCATCCAGAAGGCAAGCTGCAAAAGCTCTTCGGTACACACCGGTTCCTCATCCAGGCACCGCTGTATTGTCTTAAGCCGGGGGAAACTGCTAGTTTCTGCCAGAGAGAGTACCAGCCCCTCGGTAGAGGTATTGTGAACACCAAAGGGAACCAAAACCCGCATTCCGGGAAGAACTTTTCCGGTAATTTCCGGTGGAATTTTATAATCAAAAGGCTGCGACAGGGCATGCCTTTTGTCGGTGAGCATAACAGTTGCTATCATAGCCTACGCAGTCCTTTCTGTAAATTCTCTGCGGTTTACAAAAGGGTTGCCGCTGGCAACCCCTCTTGTTCCTTACTCGTTTTCTTCTGCCACAAAACTAGTCGCTTCATCCGTAATCAGTTCCGGACGAACGAAGATTTCCAGCTTGTCCTCGAAAATCTCGCTGGTAGCAATGGAAACCTCTTTGTTG
>JAGALN010000228.1 GCA_017625185.1 Clostridia bacterium | reverse complement strand
CTCGATGTACAGGCCGTAGCCCATGGTGGGGTCATTGACGAACACATGGGTTACAGCACCCACAAGCTTTCCCTCCTGGATGATGGGCGAGCCGCTCATTCCCTGGACAATACCGCCGGTTTTATCCAACAAGGTTTTGTCCGTTACTTTGAGGACCATTCCTTTTGGGTTTTTGGTATCACGATTGATTTTTTGAATCTCAATCTCGAACGCTTCTATCTTTCCTTCTTCAATATTAGACAAAATTTCGGCTTTTCCAGTTTTAACTTCATTACGTTTGGCAATGGGAATCGGTTCCATCACAGATGTCAGCTTTGCCCCATCTTGGACAATTCCTTTGATGCCCACCTCGGTGTTTTCGGTTACCACTCCCAATTTCTTATCATTTTCGGTAAAAACGCCAACCAGTTCCCCTGGTTGACCTTTCCCACCTTTCTGGATAGAAACAATCCGTGCATCTAAAATTTCACCACCGGAAATTCCAATGGCTTTCTCTTCGGAATTTTCAGAAATTCCATGCCCTAATGCACCAAATTCCCCAGAATCCGGATCATAATAGGTTACGGTTCCAATGCCGGATGCAGCATCTTTGACCCATACCCCAAGCCGATATTTTCCATCCTGCGAGGAAAGGGACGGTCTAACTGAGAAGGTCTTTTTCTCGTCACCTCTCCTCAATGTTATTTCCAGTTCTTCTCCATCTGTTTCTGCAATAACTTCTTCAAAATCCTTTGCCGAATTCATATGCCGTCCATTGATGCTTTCAATTACATCACCGGCACGCAAGCCTGCGTCCTTTGCCGGAGAACAAGTGCCGTCGTACCCCTCAACATCGGCGATATCCACAATGGTTATCCCTTTCATGTCCATGGTTACACCAACGGTCTGCCCTACCGGAACCAGCGAATTCTCTGCAAAGGCAATGCCTGCTGACAAACTGATGAAAAATCCCAGGAAACAACCAATGAAACTCTTTGCTTTCCTGCTTTTTACCATAGTAACCTCTCGGAGAGGAAGGTTTCCTCTCAAGGTTAGTATGAACCAAAGTGCCGCTTGTAACCCTTGCAGTTTTTGAAAGCACGGGAACATCCAAACTGTATATCCTGTTTCTTCTATGTATCATGAAACCCCCAGCCGACCCAAAATTGGGTCGGCTACAAGGAACCAAAAACTAGTCATTATTCTTGTTTTGATTATTATTCTGGTTCTTGTTGTTCTGATTCTTGTTGTTCTGGTTGTTCTGATTGTTGTTCTGATTCTGATTTTTGTTGTTGTTCATGATTTTTTCCTCCTGAATCATAGAAATTTTAATTTTTTCAATATTTCATTTTCCTTGGTACACCTTTATTTTGTTTCTTTTTTAAAAAAATATGCAAAAAATTCAGTTACTTTTTCCTTTTCTTACATAGAATAGAATTGGAGGTGTTTTCCATGCGAATCAATCAAGCACAAAATACAAAAGACATTACAGACGGCATTATTGTTCCGCCCGGATGCGACAATCCCATGCTGCATGATTGCGGGGAGTCCGTTTCTACATATACGCCGGCATCCTATTCTCCTGTGGTAGCATCCAAACTTCCCTCTTCTCTTCCACCCCATGCCATGCACGGAAAAACGGGCGGTCTTTCTATCCCCAAAGGGCATAATGATTTATCTCAAAAAAGCATGACCGAGTATTTGAACCAATTTCGAGGAGCATACCTGTGTCTGGATTTATGGCTTGATGTTCGAACCAAAATCAAGAAATGCGGTATGCTGATGGAGGTCGGAATAGACTTTCTTGCCTTAAAAGAAACAAGCAGCAACAAATTAACCGTCATAGATTTAAAACCAGTCAGGTACATCAATATCTATTGCAAATAGTCGTAAATCGTGGTATACTTATGAAAAAAGCAGGTGATTGTATGAAGCTCCCAACCGAAGTGTCAAACCTACTTACCCGCCTTGAATCCAAAGGATTTGAGGCCTTTGTTGTTGGCGGTTGTGTTCGAGACAGCCTGCTAAACAAGAAGCCTGCAGATTGGGATATCTGTACCTCTGCCTATCCCGAAGATGTACAAGCTATTTTCCCCGATCATTTTGTCCTCCCCACCGGACTCAAACACGGAACCGTCACCGTGGTTTCAGACGGCATCCATGTGGAAATCACTACCTATCGAAAGGATGGAATCTATCTAGATAGCCGTCATCCGGAATCGGTCACATACACCGAAGAGATCAAAGAAGATTTAAAACGCCGGGATTTCACCATCAATGCCATGGCATATTCTCCAAAAAAGGGGCTTCTCGACTATTTTAACGGAAGAAATCATTTAAAAAAGGGGGTTCTTTGTTGTGTAGGCGATCCGGTTACCCGTTTTTCAGAGGATGCCTTACGAATTCTACGAGGGCTGCGGTTCGCTGCCGGGTACGGACTCACCATAGAACCAAAAACTGCAAGGGCAATCCACCTCTGCCGGGATGGATTGAAATCGATCTCAGCAGAACGAATTTTAACAGAACTGAAAAAGCTGCTTATCTCGCCTG
>JAGALN010000016.1 GCA_017625185.1 Clostridia bacterium | reverse complement strand
TCTCCCGGAAAGCCTACAATAATATCGGTGGTCAGGACAATCTCCGGCATCTTCTCCCGGACCTTGTCCACCAAATCCAAATACTGTTCTCGGGTATATTTCCGGTTCATGGCAGTTAAAACCCGGGTAGACCCGGACTGTACCGGTAGGTGTAACTGCTTGCAGATTTTGGGTTCCTCCGCCATAACGGTAATCAGCGCATCGGAGATATCCTTGGGATGGGAGGTCATAAACCGTACCCGATCAATTCCGTCGATTTGGCAGACCTTTTTAAGAAGCTCCGGAAAGCTTTCCCCCTCTTCCAAATCATTGCCGTAGGAATTCACATTCTGCCCAAGGAGCATAATCTCACGGTAGCCCTGCTTTGCCACATCTTTGACCTCTGCCAGAATCTGCTCTACGCCCCGACTCCGTTCCCGCCCCCTAACATAGGGGACAATGCAGTAGGTACAAAAATTATTGCACCCGTACATAATAGGAATCTTGGCAAGGGGCGGCGGATCCCGATGATAGGAAATCTCCTCAAAGATGTGTCCGTCCTCATTCTCCACAGCAAAGGTGCGTTCTCCATGCCATACGCTATCCAAAAGGGACGGGAACCGATACAGGGCGTGGGTGCCGAAAACCAAATCCACGTGCTTGTATTTTTTCCGGATGGTTTCGGCAATATGCGTCTGCTGCATCATGCAGCCGCAAACACCGATAATCATATCCGGGTTCCGGCGTTTTACATGCTTTAAGGCACCTAGATTCCCGAACACCCGAAGTTCGGCATTCTCCCGCACCGCACAGGTATTATATAGCACCAAATCCGCATCCTCTGCTTTTTGGCAGAAACCAAACCCCATATCAAAGAGCATCCCCTTGATCTTTTCGGAATCACTGGAGTTCTGCTGACAGCCGTAGGTTTCCACAAAGGCAAGAGGTCTTCTCCCCCGCCCCTGATTCTTCTCTTTGATGCGGCATATAAATTCTCTCTGTGCCGCCATTTCTTCGGCACTGATAAATCGGTTTTCTATCATTCTTTGTTCCTGTATTTGTTTAAGATTTTTTCAATTCTGCCAATAGGTGTCAAAAGCTCACTGATGGAATTATCCTCGTTCAAAGTCTTGATAATCAAAGCGATGTACTTGGACATATCCACCTCATGATACCATGCACACTCTTTCAACTCGGGTCTGCGATATACCAGATTGGTAGTAAAGATAGCATCAATGATCCCCTCTTCATGGGCACGGTTGAACTTCTCAACTCCTTCGGTAAAGAGCCCAAAGGTAGAAAATACCAGTACACGGTTTGCCTTTCTCTTCTTCATCTGCTTGGCAACATCAATCATGGAATCACCGGAGGCAATCATATCATCCACAATGATAACATTTTTGCCCTCCAAGTCACGACCCAAAAATTCATGGGCGACGATGGGGTTCTTGCCGTCAATGATGGTGGAGTAGTCCCGACGCTTATAGCAGGTACCCATATCCATACCAAGAACCGAAGAATAATAGATACAACGACCCATAGCACCCTCGTCGGGAGATACGATAACAGTGTTCTCCTTATCCAGCATGATGGAATCGTCGTACCGGAGGCATGCCTTAATCATCTGGTAGGTGGGGTGAATGTTTTCAAAGCCAGTCAAAGGGATGGCATTCTGGACTCTGGGGTCATGGGCATCAAAGGTGATGATGTTGTTGACACCCATCTTTTCCAGTTCCTGCAGTGCCCAGGCACAGTCCAGGGACTCCCGGGAAACCCTTTTGTGCTGACGTCCCTCATAGAGCATAGGCATAATCACGGTAATCCGCTTTGCCTTACCGCCCATGGCAGAGATAATTCTCTTCAAATCCTGGAAATGGTCGTCCGGGCTCATCCGATGCTCGGTGCCGTACATCTTATATGTAACGCCATAGTTGAAGGCATCCATCACAATGTAGATATCATAGGTTCTAATGGAATGGAGAATCGTCGCCTTTGCTTCACCGGTACCAAATCGGGGATTGTTCACAGGAATCAGGAAGGTTTCGATTTCCTCTCCGTTGTTCTCCTCGTTGAACCGTTTCAAGTAGAAGTTAATCTTCTGGGCCATTTCCTCGCAGCCCTTCATGCCAATAACACCCAATTTCCCTAAGTTATAGGATTCTACGGTGTTGTCCGCCATTGCAAATCATCCTTTCCTTGTTGCTTTTTTATATGGTTTATCATCATTATCATTGGTAACTATGTGCCGAGAGAAGCTGGTAACGGATATCCCAAATTTTTTGGGATAGATCCACATAATATTCATGGGGATTCTCGAAACGCTTCACCTCGTCCCAAATGGCACCGAGGCTCTCCTTACAGTATTCCCGAATCTCCGAAAGACTGGGGGATTGATAGACACATTCCCCTTTTTCAAAGATGGGAACCTGTAGCGGTACCGCCCTGAAATTCTTGACCGTTTTTCGTTTCCATGTGTTTCTGGGATCAAAAATCTCATAG
>JAGALN010000227.1 GCA_017625185.1 Clostridia bacterium | reverse complement strand
GGTATTGATTCTCTTTAGTATAACACACTTTTCTATTAATTTCAAGATTCCCTCTAAATTTAAAAAGAATGCAGATTCTTCCGAATCTGCATTCTTTTTATTCTCTTATTTCAGTTGAGCACCGCCAACGCTGGCAATTTCCTTGGAAACCAACTGTACTGACTTAATACCCTCAGCAAGAGGAGCCACAACCAGAGGTTCTCCCGCGTTTAATCTGTCGACAAAGTATTTCAGTTCGTTGTAGTAACCACCAAGACTGGACAGATTGCCGCCGATATCATTGTTACCCACAAATGCAGGCTTGATTTCCGGCTTAATAACGCCGCCCTCGTTAGGATAAACTGCAAGACCGTTTGCATCGTTGACAATGGTTGCTTTTTCGCACTTAACACGGAAGGTAGCACTGAACGGGAAATCTGCAGGATAATCCCAGCAACCTTCTACGGTAACCACTGCATTGGGATACTTGAAGGTAGTGAAAATCTGTTCAATCATGCCGTTCTCATCTCGATCAGCAGTAGAGATCAAGCTTTCCGGCTCACCCATCAGGAACCGCATAAAGTCAACGTCGTGGATATGTAAATCCAGAGCCATAGAGCCGCTCTTTTCTGCCACGTGGAGCCAGTTTTCCCAACCCCAGGTGGGGAAATTACTCAACCGCTGGAACACAGCGGTGCGAATCTCGCCATATTCCTTCTTATCGATGGCCTCCTTCAGCCATACATACTCATCCCACATTCTAATAACCTGACCCACCTGAACCTGGGCGCCGGTTTCTTTCTGAGTCTCCAGCAAGAGTTTCCCCTCTTCTTCGGTCATACAAACCGGCTTCTCAATGAATACATTCTTCCCTTTCTTCATAGCAGCGACTGCATGTGCTGTATGGAGATAGGTGGGCAAGCAAATGTCAATTACATCAACATCAGCGTTTGCAATCAACTCATCTCCTGTTGCGTAAATCACTGCACCGTGAACTTTTGCAACTTCTTCAGCCTTTTCCGGTCTTACATCGGCAACTGCAACAACCTGAACACCTTCAATAGCATCATAGCACGCAGAGTGCATACCGCCCATAAAACCACAACCAATTAAACCAACTTTCAACATGATTATTTCCTCCCTAAAATTTTATCCATCGCATTGGATGTATTATATACAATTGTTTCCGGATACTGGGTATAAGGCGGAAGCATCTCTGCCGTTACCCAACCGGTATAGCCGATTGCATCCAGCCCTGCTTTAACAGCCTTATAGTCAACATCGCCTGCCAGAATATCAACAAAACAATTCAATCCGCCCGGATCCTTGCGATAATCCTTGAAGTGAACCTTTTTAATCCGCTTACCTAAAATGCTGATCCAGTGTTCGGGATAGCCGCAATAAACAACGTTGCCTACATCAAAATAGGATCCAACAAAAGGCGAATTGATGCTGTCAATCAAATCACGCATTTCCAGCGGAGAAAGCAAGAACTTATTCCATACATTCTCGATGCCGATTTCAACGCCATACTCTTCTGCCACAGGTGCAAGTTCCAAAAGCGCTGCCTTACAACGGTCATAAGCTACGTCATAAGGTACTACCTCGCTACCGGGTTCAAACTCAACACCCACTGCGCCGGGAACAACCAGAATGGACTGCATTCCTAAGTAAGATGCCAGTTCCAGCTGCTTCTTGGTGATTGCAATTGCCTTGTTTCTTACCTCAGGGTTGGAGGCAGTATAATTAGTCTGCCAATAAAGACCGCTTGCCAAGCTATAAAGCTCAAGGCCATAATGGTCCGCAAGCTTTTTAATTTCTTCCATATCCTCTTTGGTACTGTTTAAATTAACAGGTCCATCTTCTGCCAGCGCAAGCTCAACACCATCAAAGCCCGCATCACTGGCAAGGGCAAAAATCTTTTCAATTTCTGTTTCTGCAAAGGACCATACGCTTATTCCTTTTTTCATAAAAACCCTCCTTGATTTTTTTATACTTATATGTTATACTATTTTTGACAAAAAGGAAATATATTTTTTTCTACAAAAGTTATACTTTTGTAAAGTAGGAGGTTTGCATGAAACCGAATTACACAGCACATCGACTTGTTAACTTTATAAATATTAATAAAATTGTGACGGTTCATCACGATGAGTTGTCTAAAAACTTTTGTTTTGATGGAGAACGCCATAATTTTTGGGAAATGGTTTATATTGACAAAGGGAAGGTGCAAATTTGTGCAGACTCAAGAAAATTTACTTTAAAGCAAGGACAAATTATCTTTCACAAACCCAATGAGTTTCATTCCATTTCAACCGATGCAGAGAATACTGCTGACGTTTTTGTCATTACCTTCATGAGTTCTTCACCCGCTATGAACTTCTTCAAAAACAAGACTGTTACTCTGCCAGAAAAACTAAAAACCAAGATGCTTTCTTTGATCCAAGAAAGCCTAGACACTTTTGAGTCGCTGAACACGCCTTGTGTGGAGATTAAATCCAAGGAACAGATTCCCATTGGCGGACAGCAGATGATTCGGATCCACCTGGAAGAGCTTTTGATCCTCTTGATTCGTGAGGAAAATGCAAATAAAAATAATTCCTTTTTCCCCACAAAAGAAAGTATGGAGAATCACCTGGTTGAAAATATGGTTAAAACCATTGACGAAAACGTTTACAAGCATATCACAGTAAACGAGTTATGCGAATCCATGAATTATTCACGGGCATATCTCGCTAAAATATTTAAATCCTCCGTTTCCATGTCAATTGGGGAGTATATCACACATAGCAAAATCAGGGAAGCGAAAAAATTGATTCGACAAAACAAATATTCCTTTGTTCAAATTTCGGATATGCTACAATTCGATAACCAACACTATTTTTCAAGAGTATTTAAAAAAGTAACAAATTTTACCCCTACACAATATAAAAACTCTGTTCTGTAAAAGAACGTACCTTTCTTGCGAAAGGTACGTTCTTTTTTACTTAATTTTTCTTGCCTCTGTGTAGAATCGCTTATCACAGGCATCGCCCATAGAAAATGTTTTTCGGGGCAATGCTCCATCCAAGATGACCGATTTGTATAAATCAGACTTATCCATTGCGTCTAAAACGATGCCGAGATTGTCTTTATTTTGGCACAATTTACGAACAACGTCCTCACCATGAATATAATCCACTTCTCCGCCGTTCTTAGAGATAAATTCATCCATAAACTTCTGAACCGTAGCAACTGTTAAATACTCTTTGGCATTGGTTATTGTAACGGTTTTTTCCTGCCCATCAAAGACAACGACAAATTTCTGTCCCACCGCATTTTTTTCAAAGCTAACCTCATATTCTTTTTGAAGTGCCGCAAGAAAAGCCTCTCCGTCTGCACCGAACACAACACGATGGATTGCTTCAAAAACAAGAGAATCGTCATGGAGGTTTACAAGCTCGCACAAGGCATACCGAGCCGGAGACTTCTTTGCTTCCTCTTCTCCTATCTCCTTTTTTAAATTCTCATAATGGGTCTTGGCTGTAGCTAAAGAATGATTCCCGTCGCCCATGGCATAAATAAGGGGACAATCCTTTGTTACACCGTATTTTTGATTGAATACAGTAAGATCATCCAGAGCGGCAAGTTTTTCGTCCAACCGCTTACACGCCGCCTCGGACATCTTGTACCCTGCAATATGCCCGGAATCCTGCATCAAGTCAAAATCGTAAAGCTTTTCAAAATCATCAAGGTTTTCTAGATTAGCCTCCACAATTTCCTTGGAGATATCATCAATCAGTAGCATAATATGTGGAAGTTCCACGGTCGCCTCACGCCGCACCTTTAATCTGGGAGGAATTCGGGAAATAACGGTTCCCTCCGTTGCTCTGATTTTGGTTTGAGAATCCTTCTCGTAATTATAATCTTCAAGATCAACAGAACCAACAATTCCAAGGCGTTTCACGCCACTTGCAAGTGTTCTTACAACAAAGATATAGGTATTCTTATGCTCGCAAAAAATCCCATCATCTATGTACTGATTCATCACGGCATTGGTATTTCGAATTCTTTCTTCGATATCTCCATCATTCAAATAGATTTCAGGAACCACCAAATTCAGTGCCGAATACTTCCCCCTAACCGATTCAGACACCGACCTCCAGTACTCCGGTTCTGAAGTGTATTGATCGCAAGCAACCACGCTCCAAGACTTCATTTTTTCGCTATCCGCCGAAAAATTCGGCAAAAGAATATCTGCTCTCTGAAATGTCATATCCAATCACCTTTCCTTAAAAATGGGGACAGCAGGCTTGCCGTCCCCAAAACATTAGGCTTTTTTCAAGGCAATGGCAGCCTTTGCCTTTTCAACAATATTTTTTGCGTCTAATCCGTACATCTCAAGCAATACATTGGGCTTTCCGCTCTTACCAAAAACATCCTCAGTACCAACCCGAAGCATGGGAACCGGAACTGTTTCACAAAGAACCTCTGCCACTGCAGAGCCAAGACCGCCGATGATATTATGTTCTTCTGCGGTTACGATTGCGCCGGTTTCCTCTGCGGCCTTAACAATGATTTCTCTGTCAATAGGTTTGATGGATGCCATATTAATAACCCGAGCAGAAATTCCCTGCTCTGCCAGAATCTTTCCTGCCTCCAATACTGCAGGAACCATAAGACCGGTTCCAATCAAGGTAACGTCGTTACCACTTACCAGTTCTACACCCTTACCGATTTCAAACTGATAGCTATGGTCAAAAATGGTAGGAACAGCCAATCTTCCAAAACGCAAGTAAACAGGTCCCTTATAATCAATTGCCGCCTTAACCGCAAGACGGGATTCCGTGGCATCTGCAGGGTTTAAAACAATCATACCAGGAATGGTACGCATAATACCAATATCCTCCAGGCATTGGTGAGTCGCACCATCCTCACCAACAGAAATACCGGCGTGAGTTGCACCGATTTTCACATTTAAATGCGGATAGCCAATGGAGTTTCTGATTTGTTCAAAAGCACGACCTGCCGCAAACATCGCAAAAGAGCTTGCAAAAACCGTTTTGCCGCATGAGGCAAGCCCGGCAGCAGTTGCCATCATGTTGCCTTCCGCAATGCCCGAATTGATAAATCGTTCAGGGTACGCCTTTTTAAACCCGTCCGTCTTGGTGGACTTGGAAAGGTCGGCATCCAGAACAATAATATTTTCGTCTGCACCGAATTCTACCAGAGCTTTTCCGTAGGCTTCTCTGGTTGCAACTTTTTCGCCAATTTGATAACTCATTCTACCGCACCTCCAATTCTGCTAAATATCTATCCAGCTCTGAAACTGCCTGCTCATACTGTTCCTGATTGGGTGCTGCGCCATGCCATCCGGCTTGGTTTTCCATATAGGATACACCCTTACCCTTGATACTCTTAGCAAGAATCAGTGTCGGTTTTCCTTTTATTGTTTTGGCTTCCTCAACCGCCGCCTCAATCTGGTTAAAATCATGGGCATCAATCAGGATAACATGCCAATTAAACGCCTCGAATTTTTTATCAATGGGCGTGGGATTCATAACCTCCGTTACATCTCCGTCAATCTGCAATCCGTTAAAATCAAGAAATGCAGTCAGGTTATCCAGTTTATAATGTGCCGCAAACATGGCAGCCTCCCAGACCTGACCTTCCTCAATTTCCCCATCGCCGAGAATTGCATAAACACGATAGTCCTTCTTATCCATCTTCGCAGCAAGTGCCATACCATTTGCGGCACTGATCCCCTGCCCCAGGGAACCTGTAGACATATCAACACCGTTCACACCCTTCATGTCGGGATGTCCCTGCAGATAACTGTCTGCATGGCGGAAGGTCTTGATATCCTCTTTGGGAAGAAATCCTGCCTCTGCAAGCGCGCCGTAAAGGGCAGGAGAACAATGTCCCTTGGAGAGAACAAGGCGGTCTCTGTCAAGGTTTTTTGCATCCTTGGGGTTTACCCTCATTTCCTTCTGGTATAAATATGTAAGGATATCCGCAACGGATAAGGAACCGCCCGGATGTCCGGCACCGGCAGAATAAACGGCTTCCAGTGCCATCTTCCGCACGTTTGTTGCATGAACTTTCAATTCTTTCACCTGTTCAGCATTCATTGCTTTTGCCTCCTCGTTAATGTATGTTAAAAAATATTTTTCAAAATGATACGGTTTTAAAGCCCTTTCCAAGAATCTCTCTGGCATCCGAAACAATCATAAACGCATTTTTATCAAGTTCGTGAACTACTTTTTTCAGCTTTGGAAGTTCCACCTTACGAATCACGCAGAGTAAAACGGTCTTTTGTTTTCCATGGTACAAAGAAACCGATTGAAGACCGGTAACGCCACGTTGCATCTCTTTGAAAATCCCTTTCGAAATAGTTTCTGCATGGTCTGACATCACAAAAACCATCTGCCCATAATCCACGCCCGCCAGAACTGCGTCCAATACCTTACTGCAGGCAAACAAGGTAAGGGCGGAGTAAAGCGTCGCT
>JAGALN010000226.1 GCA_017625185.1 Clostridia bacterium | reverse complement strand
ATAATATAGACGGCAAGATGGATATCCTGATTGATGGAGGTGTGATTCGGGAGATAGCACCTGCTATCCATGCTGATGCGGATCAGGTATATGACGCCGCAGGGAAAACGGTTGCACCGGGTCTGGTGGATTTGCATGTGCATTTTCGGGAACCGGGACTTGAATACAAGGAGGATATTGAAACCGGAAGCCGTGCGGCAGCAAAGGGCGGCGTTACCACTGTGGTTTGCATGCCCAATACCAATCCTGTGATTGACAATAAGGCACAGGTCCGGTATGTGATGGAGCGGGGCAAGGAGGTAGGACTTATCAATGTCCTGACTGCTGGATGTATCACCAAAGGGCAAAAGGGTGCCGAGCTTGCCGAGATGGGCGAAATGAAAGATGCTGGTGCCGTTGCGGTGACCGACGATGGCCGTCCGGTTACATCTTCGGCAGTGATGCGGAAGGCTCTGGAATATGCCAAGATGTTTGATTTGCCGGTTCTCTCCCATAGTGAGGATTTGGGGCTGGTGGACGGCGGCAGTATGAACGAGGGGTATACCTCTACCATTCTGGGACTTCCCGGAATCCCCAAGGCGGCAGAGAGCGTTGCTGTCAGTCGGGACGTGTTGATTGCGGAAGAGGTGGACGGACGGCTCCACATTTGTCATGTGAGTACCAAAAATGCTATCGAAGCCATTCGGGCAGCAAAGGCAAGAGGAGCAAAGATTACGGCGGAAACCGCACCCCATTACTTCAGCCTGACGGACAAAGCCTGCGAGGGATATAACACCAACGCCAAGATGAACCCGCCTCTGCGGGACGAGGAGGATGTGGCGGCTGTGATTGCGGCACTTAAGGATGGAACCTTAGATGCCATTGCCACCGACCATGCACCCCATCATCGGGACGAAAAGGAGCTGGAATTTGACCAGGCGAGCAACGGGATTGTGGGTCTGGAAACCTCTCTCGGTTTGGGTATAACCTACCTTGTCAAAACCGGAAAGCTGACCCTGTCCCAGCTGATTGAGAAAATGAGTTTGAACCCCGCAGAAATTATCGGGATTGACCGTGGCTCTCTGGGAGTGGGGAAAGTGGCAGATTTGGTTGTCTTCGACCCGGAGAAGTCCTACAAGGTGGATGTGAAGAACTTTGCCTCCAAGGGGAAGAACTCCCCCTATGATGGCTTTGAACTTTATGGCGAGATTGCGATGACCATGACCGGCGGTAAGATGGTTTACCAAAAGGGCGAGTAACTCAAGGTAGAACCATTGCATAAACTAACAAAGATTGATGGATTCAGAATAGGAGGACTTGGACTTTGATTGATGTATTGATTGAGAAGATTAAGGAGCGGAATAACCCTACAGTAGCGGGACTTGACCCTAAGCTCGACTATGTTCCGGAGGAAATGAAGGCGGCAGCCTTCCGGGAGCACGGCGAGACCTTTGCCGGTGCAGCAGCGGCGATTTTGCAGTTTAACAAGACCCTGATTGACGCACTCTGCGATATTGTTCCGGCGGTAAAACCCCAGTCGGCATACTATGAGATGTACGGCATCGAGGGAATTCGGTGTTTGCACGAAACCATTGCCTATGCCAAGAAGAATGGTATGTATGTGATTTTGGATGCCAAACGTGGAGATATTGGTGCAACATCCGAGGCCTATGCCAAAGCGTATCTGGGTAAGACCGAGCTTGGCGGCGTTACGGAAGAAGCCTTTGGGGCAGATTGCCTGACGGTCAATCCTTATTTAGGCACCGACGGCATCAAACCCTTTACCGATCAGTGTGCGGCAAATCAGAAAGGGATCTTTGTTCTGGTAAAGACTTCCAACAAGTCCTCCGGGGAACTCCAGGATTTGAAGTCGGAGGGGAAATATATTTACGAACACATGGCAGAGCTAGTAAAAACATGGGGTTCTGATTTGATTGGTGTCAACGGCTACAGCAGCGTGGGTGCAGTGGTTGGTGCTACCTATCCCGAGCAGGCAGAGGCGTTGCGGAGCCAGATGCCCCATACTTACTTCCTGGTTCCCGGTTACGGTGCTCAGGGCGGTAAGGCAGAGGATGTGGCAAAGAGCTTTAACAAGGACGGCTTGGGTGCTATTGTCAATGCTTCCCGTTCCATTATGTGTGCATACCAGAAACAGGGGGGAACCCTAGGGGATGCGGCAAGAGCCGAAGCAATTCGGATGCGTGATGATATCTTAAGCGCACTTTAGAAAAGGGAGGAAGTTACCAATGATTTGCGAGCTGGTAAAAAAACAACGGCTTTCCGAAACCATTTACGATTTCACAGTTCGTTGTCCCGAAATGGCGGCAAAGGCAAAGCCGGGACAGTTTTTGCATATTCTCTGCGGCGGGGATGCTTACTTGCGCCGACCAATCAGCATTTGTGATGTGATTGGCGGACGGGATATCCGCTTTATTTTCGAAACCCGGGGCAAGGGCACCGAAAACCTTGCCAAATACAAGATAGGGGAAAAACTGGATATTTTAGGTCCTCTGGGGAACGGGTTTACCATCTATCCTGAGGATACCGATGCCATTTTGTTGATTGGCGGCGGAATCGGCATTTTTCCCCTTTTGAATCTGGCAAAGCAATGTAAGGGCAAGGCGACGGTTCTTCTGGGATTCCGGAATAAGGATGCCGTGCTTTTGGCAGACGAGTTCCGGGCGGTCAGTAAGAATGTGTTTATCGCAACCGACGACGGTAGCTGCGGCTACCATGGCTTTGTCACCGATGTGATGCAGAATATCACCGCATCCAATGCGGTATCCCGCATCTACACCTGCGGTCCTACTCCCATGATGCAGAAAATTGCAGAAATGGCGGCATCAAAGAATATCCCCTGTCAGGTTTCTCTGGAGGAACGGATGGGCTGTGGGGTGGGAGCCTGCGTTACCTGTACTTGCAAGGTAAACGGTGCCAACAAACGGGTCTGCAAGGACGGACCGGTATTCGACGGCAGGGAGGTAGAGTGGAATGGCTAATATGGCGGTGAATATTGCCGGCGTAGAGTGGAAGAACCCGGTTACCACCGGTTCTGGCACTTTTGGCTTCGGTCGGGAATATAGTGAATATTTTGACTTATCCGAGTTGGGTGCAGTATGCTTGAAGGCGCTTTCGGCAGTGCCAAGACTGGGTAACCCATCTCCCAGAATTGCAGAAACCGAAAAAGGTATCTTAAATAGTGTAGGACTCCAGAACCCCGGTGCGGAAGCCTTTCTGGAAAAGGAGCTTTCCTGGCTCCGGACCTACGATACCAAGTTAATTGCCAATCTTTGCGGGTCCACGGTGGAGGATTACATTGCTGTGGCAGAGATTTTGGGGGATAATGTGGATATGTTCGAGCTGAACATCTCCTGCCCCAATGTAAAAGAGGGTGGCATGGCATTTGGTACCAGCGCCAAAATGATTGAGGAGATCACATCCAAGGTCAAGGCGGTAGCCAAGGTTCCGCTGATTGTGAAGCTTTCCCCCAATGTAACCGACATTGCCGAAATGGCAAGAGCGGCAGAGGCAGGGGGCGCTGATGTGATTTCCTTGATTAACACTCTGCTTGGAATGAAAATTGATATCAAAACAAGACGTCCCATTTTGCATAACAATATGGGCGGTCTGTCCGGCCCGGCGGTCAAGCCGGTGGCGGTACGGATGGTGTATCAGGTGCGGCAGGCGGTGTCCATCCCCATCATTGGCATGGGCGGTATTACCACTGGCGAGGATGCCATCGAGTTCATGCTGGCAGGTGCCAATGCGGTGGCAGTGGGGACTGCCGGTATTGTAGATCCCTATGCCTGGATTCGGGTGCGAAACGGAATTGAAAAATACTTGGACGACAACGGAATTGCGGATGTCAATGACATTGTCGGGACAGTGCAAATGAATGGTAAATAAAGAAAGGAACGAAAAAGACTATGACTAGAGATGAAATTATTGCAATGATGAAAGAAGCAGAGGTTCTCCTGGAGGGACATTTTCTGCTGACCTCGGGACGGCACAGTGACAAGTACATGCAGTGTGCAAAGATTTTCCAGAACGCCAAGTACAGCGAGCCTCTGTGTGCAGAGCTGGTAAAACAGTATAAGGATGACAATGTAGAGCTGGTGATCGGTCCGGCAATCGGTGCAATTCAGATGTCCTACGAGGTAGGCAAGCAGCTGGGTGTCAAGAATATCTTCGCAGAACGGGAAAACGGTGTGATGACCCTCCGCCGTGGCTTTACTATTGAGAAAGGTCAAAGAGTCCTGATTGTAGAGGACGTGGTAACCACCGGCGGCAGTGTCCGTGAGGTTATGGAGTTGGTCAAGGAGTCCGGCGGTGAAATTGTAGGTATTGGCTCCATTGTGGATCGTACCGGCGGCAAGATTGACTTTGGCGTTCCTT
>JAGALN010000225.1 GCA_017625185.1 Clostridia bacterium | reverse complement strand
AGTAAGGGGACCAGGCCAGAACTTTTCTATCAACAGCTTCGCCTTTTCCGGGACTTCTTTCACAAGCTCACCAAGTATCTCTTGATTGCCAATATGTACAATGAGTGGGTTATCTGAGGGTCTTCCCTTGGCAGAAAAAATCTTCTTCACTGCACTGGCGGACAAAGCGTTAGCACCAAGTCCGTACACGGTTTCCGTCGGAAAGATAACTGTTCCGTTGCGTCTTAATATATCCGCTGCAATGGCCAAATCTTCTTCCCGCTCCGACAGATATTTCGTTTTTATATCCATATCATTCATCTCTCTTAACAAAGGAGATTACCGTTCTCCTCCCTGCGCCTTTAACTTTTCACTTTGGTCAGTAGTAATCAATGCGTCAATAATCTCATCCAAATCGCCGTTCATAATATTTTCCAGCTTGTAAAGAGTCAACCCGATTCTATGGTCGGTCATCCTCCCCTGAGGGAAGTTATAGGTACGGATTCTCTCGCTTCGGTCACCGGTACCAACCTGACTCTTCCTGTCTGCTGCAATTGAAGCGTTCCGCTCCTGCTCCATCATATCATAGAGTCTGGTGCGAAGCATTTTCATTGCCGCTTCTCTATTTTTATGCTGGGAACGCTCGTCCTGACAAGCCACCACAATTCCGGTAGGGATATGGGTAATCCGGATTGCCGACTCGGTTTTATTGACGTGCTGACCACCGGCACCACTACTCCGATAGGTATCAATCTGCAAGTCCTCTGGATTAATCTCAACCTCAACATCATCCACTTCGGGAAGAACTGCTACGGTTACTGTTGATGTGTGAATCCGGCCGCTGGACTCGGTCTCAGGAACACGCTGCACCCGATGAACGCCGCTTTCAAACTTCAACCGACTATAAGCACCCTCACCCTCGATCATAAAGGTAACTTCCTTAATGCCACCAATTCCAATTTCACTAATGTTCAGCACCTCAGTCTTCCAACGTTTGGTATCGGCATACATGGAGTACATCCGGAACAAGTCTCCCGCAAAAAGTGCCGCTTCGTCACCGCCGGCACCGCCACGGATTTCCACCATAACATTCTTTTCGTCATTGGGGTCTTTGGGAAGCAACAAAATTTTCAATTCCTCTTCGATACGAACAATATTCTCCTTTGCCTGCTTAGACTCTTCTGCAAGCATCTCTTTGAATTCTTTATCACTTTCCGGATCATCCATCATCAGTCTGGCTTCTTCAATGGTTTCCCGATTTATTTTATATTCCCGATACTTTTCCACAATGGGAGTCAGGTCCGAATGCTCCTTACAGAGTTTCCTCCAAGTTTCCTGGTCAGCGATAACCGCAGGGTCGCTGATTCTTTCCGCCAGTTCCTCAAACTGATTTTCAATAAAAGACAACTTATCAAACATAGTAATCTCCTTAATTCTTATATTTCGCCTTTGGACTTGGCAATCAAATAGGCATTGACAAATCCATCCAGATCGCCATCCATCACCGCACCCACATTACCAATCTCAAAATTAGTTCGGTGATCCTTTACCATGCTATAAGGATGGAAGACATAGGAACGAATCTGACTACCCCACCCAATCTCCATCTGGACTCCCTTTAAGTCCTCGATCTTTTCTTTCTGCTCCCGTTCTGCAATTTCAATGAGCTTAGATGTCAGCATTTTCATCGCCGTTTCCCGGTTCTTATGCTGGGAACGTTCGTTCTGGCAGGTCACCACAACACCGGTAGGAATATGGGTAATCCGGATTGCCGATTCGGTCTTATTGATGTGCTGTCCGCCGGCACCGCTGCTTCGATAAGTATCTATACGCAAATCCTCCGCATTAATTTCCACATGAACGCTCTCGTCAATCTCCGGCATCACTTCAACCGATGCAAAAGACGTGTGCCGTCTTGCGGCGGAATCAAAAGGCGAAATTCGAACCAGACGATGAACTCCCTTTTCGCTTTTGGTATAGCCGTAAGCATTGAGCCCCTCAATAGAAAAGGTTACACTCTTTATGCCCGCTTCTTCTCCTGCAAGATAATCGAGGGTTTCTGTCTTATAGCCACGACGTTCTGCCCAGTGGGTATACATCCGGAAAAGCATCTCGCACCAATCCTGTGCCTCGGTGCCGCCGGCACCTGCATGAAGGGTCATGATGGCACTATTTTTGTCATACTTTCCCGAAAGCAAGGTTTCGAGTTTCATGGCTTCTAAATCCTTTTGGAGCTGATTGTACCCTTGCTTGATTTCTTCTAAAACGCCCTCGTCATCTTCTTCGATGGCAAGCTCCACCAGCGTTTTCAAGTCCTCCCAGGTTTCTTTTAATGCTTCGTACCGGGAAAGTTTATCCCGCATTCCCTTAATTTGCTGGAGAATCCGTCCTGCCGCCTCCATATCTCCATAAAAATCCGGCTCCATGGTTTTGGCGTCGAGAGCCTCTGCTTCTTCTTGGGTTTTTGCAATGTTAAAGTGAATCCCTCAGTTCTATTATTTCTTTTTCCATGCCCTCGAGGGCGAGTCTGTACTCGTCAAACGCTATGATCACAGTATCACTTCCTTTGATGAAATTAAATTCTTAGGCTTGCTGATCTCTTTCCATACAGCAATGTTTATACTTCTTGCCACTACCGCAGGGACAGGGGTCATTTCTGCCAATGGTTACCTTTT
>JAGALN010000224.1 GCA_017625185.1 Clostridia bacterium | reverse complement strand
TTGTTACCGATTCCACCACCGCGCTGACAATGGCATCAGAGGCGGCATAGCTCTTTCTGCCGTCTATGGTAACGGTATTGTTCTTCTCTTTGGTACATCCGCTGATACAGATACTATCCCCCACTTGGAAGGTGGAAAAATTTCCGCCGGTTTTCTGGAGATATGCCGTATAATCACCGGTCATGGTATTATAGGAAGAATAAAACTGAACCCCGGATAGATTTATGGTTTTTTCCATTGGAAGCACATACTTGCTGACCTCTCCGGTGTCCGGGTCGGGCAGATAATCATAGTAGAGCTTATCCGGGAAAATACAAATTTTCCCGTTAAAATCCACAATGGATTTCTCCCCGCCAACAATGTATGGACCGCTGATTCCTTCCCCCTGATAATAAAACATGCCATTTCGGACTCCGGTGAACGCCGTCAACGCCTCGCCGGTATTCTCCGGGGGGCAAATGGCTGAAATCCCGCTTTTCTCCGCAACCTTCTGTCTTGGTTTTCGGGGAACAACGGCAGGATAGGCATCGGCGGACAGATTATGGGAAACCTGCAGGCTCCCATTCCCCGCCTTATCCCGTAGGTCCAGTCCCCGGAATTCCAACATCTGGACTGCTCTGTTTTTCATTGCGCCAAAAGACGGTAACATCATGGTTTCTGCCTCCCCTCTCTCATTCCTGCCAGTATTTGCGAAATCCTGACACAGTATTCATAGGTGCCCGGGTCTTGTAGTCCCGCTTGAGCCCCTCAAAAAGCAGATTATACTGAGCAGTATGGGCACTGTATCCGGTAAAATCCCGCTGATAAAGTGCCATTTTGGCAAGTAAGTATTCGATATACATGCTCTCGTAGGGAAGCTCGTCAATCTCGGTCAGGTCATCAATCACCCGGCGGATGGCAAGGGGCGCCCCTGTCTGGGGAACAAAGGTATTCTCCTCCACCACCAATCCGTCATAGACCTGATCGATGATATAAGTACGGGTTGCTTCCCTCCAATCCGGCTCTTGAGATAAATTCTCAAGAAGCACCCATTCGATACAATCACCGGGATAGAGCTCCACCGAATCCAGCTTGATAAAGTTCTCACTCAGGTCATAGCAACCTTTCAGGTTCACCTGCCGCACCGGCATGGCACGGGTCAGATAGACCAAGGTAATTTTTGCGGGAAAGGAAACCCCCGCCGGGACATTCCCTGCCGCAAAGCTGCGAAAGTCCAGCTTATCCATGACCTTTCCGTTGATGTATGCAGTTTCGATATCCTCAAAGCAGATATCGTCAGGAAGAACCAATTCTCCCGGTTGGGTCACCATTGTTTCCACCGTGTTGTAAATTTTCTTGATTTCCCGCCGGATTCCGGCGGACACCTCATCACACCAACGGAGCTTCTCCTCTCGGGTATAAGGATTTGGGCAGAGTGCATCTGCCGTCTGAATCACTTGCAGTAGTTCCATTGACAGCACCTACCTTTTCAAGCTCTCCAGATATTCCTGTGCCTCCAGCTCCTGCTGGTGGCTCCGCTCTAAAACCAGAGCAACACAACGGGGCACCATGACGGACACGCCTCGCTGAATCTGGTAGTTGATGCCATTGACCGTCACGGTCACATCCTCTTTGTAGCGGTTATTATCCTTGATGAGCATCACCGGAACCGGCTCCTTATAGTAGTCCTCCGGGGTGCGTTTTGGTTTGGTTGTTTGCTTTGCAGACATGAAAATCCCTCCTTTGATTTGCCGCCGGAGCGGTGCTTCCCGCTCCGGAACGGCAGTTGTTATTCTTTAGTAGCTGCAGGTGGTTTCCACACGAACCATAAACTCAGGAGAGAGAATTTCTGCGGTCTGGGTAGCCTTCCAGCCAACGGTGCTCCGCTGGTCCAGAGGGTCACCGGTACCCGCACTTCCCTTCTGCTTTAGAATGGTTTCCAGGCCGCCGCCGGCAATGCTGGTTACACCGTAGGCGTTTTGACCGATAAAGAGTGTGGAATAGATATCTCTGCCATCGGCACCGGCACCGGCAGGATAAATCACTGCACCGGGGGTAACCGATGTGTCCGGGGTTTCGGACAGGGTAATGGTAGCTTCGCCCTCTTCCCCTGCGTTGGCAGAGGCAATGGCGTAGTTGAACCCTGCAATCTGAATGCTCTTGCCGGAAAGGCTTGCGGCATCCCTTTCGCCGATGGCTTCGCTTACGGTAATGGTCTTGTCGGCAACGCTTGCCACCGTCAAGGTTTCAGGGTCGCCCTTTTCCACATTCTCCGGGCTACGAAGTGTGCCTGCACGGAAAACCTTGGCTTCGGTAGACTCTACAAAGACAACGCCGTGAATCTTACCGATGGCGCCCTTGTACCAATCCTCCGGATCTACGTTCTGCTTTACCGCCATCCAGTCGGGGTCGTTGGTCAAGTCGTTGGCAACATCCGGATGGATGATGGCAACATAACAACCATCCTTAAAGGGGGCGGCGTTGTTTCTTTTCAGGGTGGCAACGGCACGCTTTACCGCTGCTACCGAAAGGTAGTCATTCTTTGTATTGTCAGCATCGCCGCCAACGAGCAGGTTTCTGTCCGCCTTGCCGTTGCCGTACTGAACATTAGTTCCCGCATTGATTTTTTCACGGATGACAGTGTCCAGGGTTCTGCCCGCCTGGTCACCCAGAACATTCTGGGTTTCACTGACCACGGCATCCACCGAGGACAGAGTCAGCATATCGGACATGGTCACATAATCACCGTACTGTTCCACGGTAGATTCCACCGTGGTCACGTTCAGGGTGTTGCCCTTGGGGGTAACACCCTCGGTCAGGGGCGTCAAGGCCTTTGGCAGAGGACTGAAACGACGGAACTCAATGGTCTTGCCGCTGCCGGCGGGAATGGGTTTTTGCTGACCGAACTGGGCGTGAACCAGCTTGGGGCTGGCAAAACGAATCAGGGCACGGTCATAATAGGTCTTCATCTCCGGCGTCAACTGGTTGCCGGGGCGGTTGGTTGTGGTGGTCTGGGTATTGAGATAATTCATACTGAAATCCTCCTTTTCTCGCATTTGTTTTTTGTCAGGGTAGCTAAGCCATTAGAAACTAATCTTCTCGCCGTTTCTTACCCGTTCAATAATGGCATCCACCTCTTTGTCGGTCAGGTCCTTGGGATTCTTCTTGGCAATGGCGGGGCGGTTCTTACCCGCACCGTTTTCCAAAATCCGTTCTCTGGGAAGGGTTTTCTCCTCCTGGGCATTTTGGCGTGCCTTCTCCAAAAGCTCTTCCCTATGAACCAGGATGTACGCTTCCTCTACGGTTAGGCCCCTGCCCCAGACATAGGTGACAAAATCGGGGTTTTCCATCTCAGCCCTCATATCAAAGTCCGGGTTCTTCTTGACAAAAGCAAGGCGCTGCTTCTCAATTTCAGCCATTCTTTCTTTGGCATAAGGGTCGATTTCCTTTCCCTTGCCGGTAGTTTCCGGCACCTCTGTCTCATTCTGCTGCCGCAGTTTCTGGTTGGATGTAAAGTTAAACATAGGATTCCTCCTCACCCGCTTGTTGCGGAATATTTTCCATGAAGCCATTCTCCGGAGATGTTTCATGTACCGGAATTGTAGCACAGTTTCCGGTGCCGCTGCGTGCCAACCCTATGCTATTTTTGATAAAAGCATTGTAGGGACCGGCATCCTCGACGGTCTGCCCAAATTCCTTTCGGCGCCCGAGCCGTCATAAACGCCGTCCCTACATGATTCATTTTTTCTATTGTAAAATTGTTTTCTATGTGCTACAATAAAACTGGTTTAGACGCAAAAAAAAGAACCGCTCATCTGCGGTTCTTCATTGGAAAACTCGGGCTAATCTCTGGTTTTTCCCAAAACATTGTCTTTGAAGAAAAAGGTAATCGCCCACAAACCACCCAAAGCGACTACCGTAAAGATAATCCGGGACATGATGGAAAGCTGACCGCCAAACAGAGCACCCACCAGGTCCAGACCAAACAGACCGATGCTGCCCCAGTTCAGGGCTCCTACAATGACAAGAATTAATGCTAACGTGTCCATACCATTCTCCTTTCTATGCTGTGTCCCCTAAAAATCAGGGATATCAACATCATTTTTATTTTTAGTATGCACACCCCTTGCAAAATCATACAAACATTTGAAAATTCCAGAAAAAATTTTTTATGCCGGGAAAGGATTTTATGATTATGAAAAAGTCTTGGTTTTCTGCCACGCTTGCCATTTTGGTATTGGCAGCCGTTCTTGCCGCATACCAAATCGGCGGTTTGATTATGAGCGGCTCCGGTTCGGATAACATCTCTGCCAGCGAGAAGGTCCACTATGTCATCATTCTTGGTTGTCAGTTAGAAGGGGACGAGCCTGGGCGGGTTTTACAGTCCCGGATTGATGCCGCCGTGAGATTTCTTGAGAAATACCCGAATGCGGTCGCCATTTGCACCGGCGGCCAGGGCAAGGACGAGCTACGCCCCGAAGCAACCGCCATCGAAAAGGCATTGGTGGCGTCGGGCATTTCCCAAAAACGAATTTTGAAAGAAACCACCTCCGTCAATACCTATGAAAACCTGAAAAACGCCAAAGCGTTGATTGAAAAACGGGAAGATACCAAAAAGGTGCAGATTGCAGTGGTTACCAGCGAGTATCATCTCTACCGCTCCCGGCATCTGGCACAGCGCTTGGGATTTCAAAACCCCATCGGCATTGCCGCCAAGACACCGGCGGTTCTGTTTTACCCAAACTTTCTCCGGGAAATCTGCTCCATGGTCGCCGCCTGGGTGCGGTATTGGTAATCGAAAAATGCCCCAAAAAAAGAATGATGAATATTGAATCATATAGAAGAAAAAATCCTATCTTTAGGCGGGTAGTGATAAGGAAGTATTGGAAAAACACTTACTACCGACAAACAGGGTGTATGAAAAAAAGCTATACAGACGATTTTTTCGTTTGCATAGCCTTTTTCGTAATTTTTATTGACAAAATCAAATATTTAGATTATAATATAGACAGATAAAGGGCAAGACCGCAAAGCGGTTAGCCAAGAGATTTAGTTAAAATAACTGCTTCATCTTGACGGGAGGAGCAGTTATTTTTTTATGGTTATTACAAGAAGTAATAGAACAATCATAAAATAAATTATGTATTCGTTTCCCATAAAACCACCCCCAATCCCTGCTGAAATCAACAGAATAAAAAAGGTGGCTAACCGCCCTCGAACTTGCCCAGTATCAGGTTGGATTTCTCCAACAACGATATCTTAACATGGTTTGAAAGAAAATGCAAGAATTTTGTCGGAATATTAGGAAATAAACAAAGAATATCGCTATTTTATGGAGGTATGCTTATTTTCGTTAATATGGGGTAAAGCACACCACACTATAAATGTGATATGCTTAGCTCTCTGCACCTGCTTGACAGACCGTCAATACCTATACTGTTTTACCCCGGACTGCCATTCGATAGGATTTTTTCTTTTGGAAAAGCAGACCCGTAGCTAAATTAAATTCGCCTTACAGCTGACCGAAGGTCAATTTAGCTACGAAGTAATTTAACGTGCGATAGCACATTTAGCTCGCCGTCAGCGAATTTAGATGAAAAAAAGACATTATCCCTGTCGAATAATGTCTTTTTTCTGGAGCTGCCCAGCGGATTCGAACCGCCGACCTCTTCCTTACCAAGGAAGTGCTCTGCCTGCTGAGCTAGGGCAGCAAAAACTGATTCTCTCGAAACAGCTTTCTTATCTTATCACAATTTATCTGGCTTGTCAATACAAAATATAAATTTTTTTTAAAAAATCGGGGCGCTTAAAAAACCGCCCCGATTTCTATTTCATTTCTAACATCTCCAACAGCTCTTCCTCGGTGAGCACGGTCACCCCTAAGGCGTTTGCCTTGTCCAGCTTACTGCCTGCCTCCTCGCCGGCAACCACAAAGTCGGTCTTTTTGGAAACACTGCCGCTAACCTTACCGCCATGGTTTTCAATCATGGTCTGTGCTTCGCTCCGTTTCAGAGTAGGCAGAGTACCGGTAAGCACGAAGGTCTTGCCAGAGAGGCTATCCCCTACCCTTTTACTCTCATAATCCATCCGAACTCCGGCGGCTTTCAGCCTTGCAATCAAATCCAAGGATTTTTCTTCCTTAAAGTAATGAATCAGGCTCTCCGCCATCTTCTCGCCGATATCAGGAACCTGGGATAGCTCCTCCTTAGACGCCTGCATCAAAGTTTCCATGGTCCCGAACCGCTCCGCCAAAAGCTGTGCCGCCCTGGCACCAATCAGCCGGACGCCCAAGCCGAACAGAACTCGGTCCAGCCCTTGCTCCTTGGATTTTTGAATGGCATCCATCAGGTTCTGCGCCGATTTTTCCGCAAACCGTTCCAGGCTCACCACATCCTCGTAGGTCAGGGCATACAAGTCACCGCAGTCCTTGATACATCCCGCATCCAGAAGTTGTTCCACAATGGCAGGACCAAGACCGTCAATGTCCATAGCGGCTTTCGAGGCAAAATGAATGATACTCCGCATCTGCTGTGCAGGGCAGTTGGAGCTTAAGCACCGAACTGCCGCCTCTCCCTCTTCACGGTAGAGGGGCTCTCCGCAGGCAGGACAAGTTTTCGGCATGGCAAAGACGGTTTCGGTACCGGTCCTCTTTTCCTTGACCACCTCCACCACCTCGGGGATGATGTCCCCTGCCTTTTGAATGATGACGGTATCCCCAATCCGGATATCCTTATCCCGGATATTGTCCTCGTTATGCAAGGTCGCACGGCTGACGGTAGACCCGGCAATCCGCACCGGCTCCAGTACTGCGTTAGGGGTAATCACCCCGGTTCTTCCCACCTGAAGGGCAATGTCCAAAAGCTTGCTCTGTTGCCGCTCCGCCGGGAACTTATAGGCGACCGCCCATCGGGGGGTCTTGGTGGTAACGCCCAGGGCATCCCGCTCCGAAAACCGATTGATTTTCACCACTGCACCGTCAATGTCAAAGGGAAGCTCGCCCCGCATCTCGCCAATTCGCTGAATCTCCTGATACGCCGCCTTGGCACCGTAAACCAGATTCCGGACCGGAATAGTCTTAAACCCAAGCTCTGCCAGATACTCCAGAGATTCTTGATGGGTAGACAGGGTTTTTCCTTGAATCTGCTGTACATTAAACACAAAGATATCCAACCGCCGCCCGGCGGTAATCCGGCTGTCCAGCTGCCGCAGGGACCCGGCGGCTGCATTTCTGGGGTTAGCGAAAAGAGGCTCTCCCGCCACCTCCCGCTGCTCATTTAACTTGAGAAAGCTGGATTTTGGCATAAAGACCTCGCCTCGCACCTCCAGGTAAGGCACTGCTTCTGTCAACCGCAAGGGGATACTGCCAATGGTGCGAAGATTCTCGGTAATCTCCTCTCCCACATAGCCGTTACCCCGGGTAGAACCCCGAACAAATTGTCCGTTTTCGTATTCCAGAGAAACCGAAAGTCCGTCAATCTTCATTTCCACAGTGTATTCCGGCTTTTCCGTTTCCAAAGCCTTGGCAGTTCTGGCATCAAACTCGGCGAGTTCCTCCTCTGAAAACACATCGGAAAGGCTCTGCATCTGGACGGTGTGCTCCACCTCCAAAAATCCCTCTAGCACTTGACCGCCCACCCGCTGGGTGGGGGAGTCTGCCGTAACCAGCTCCGGAAACTCTGCCTCCAATGCCAGAAGTTCCTTCATCTTCGCATCGTAAACAAAGTCGCTGACGGTGGGGTTATCCCTTACATAATATTCATAATTATACCGTTCCAGTTCCTGCCGGAGGGCGTCAATTCTCTCTTTTGCATCCTGCTGGACCATGGTCAATTCCCCTTTTCTTTGGTTTTCCATTCATTATAATTAGGAACGCATGCCTCCCTTGTCTAAAGGAAGGGGGACCACCGTAGGTGGTGGAGGGATTCTGCAACGCCCCATCTGTCATTCTTAACCATTTGAGCGGGACGTTCATGAACGTCCCCTACAATTCCTATACTTTAATTTTACCAAAAGATTCTCAAATAATCAAGCCTTAATCGTTGGTTGAAACATAAGTACGGGGCACGGTGCCAATGATGACGC
>JAGALN010000223.1 GCA_017625185.1 Clostridia bacterium | reverse complement strand
CGAAATAGGGTGTAGGGGCGGGGTTCCATCCCCGCCCGCAAACCGATATACAATACCAACGGGAGGGCACAGAGACCCTCCCCTACGAACGTAGGGATTAGGAAATAGGATTGTAGGGGACGTTCACGAACGTCCCGTTGCCATAACGATAAACCACGAAATAGGGTGTAGGGGCGGGGTTCCATCCCCGCCCGCAAACCGATATACAATACCAACGGGAGGGCACAGAGACCCTCCCCTACATTGTTCACCGGAACGGATAAATCCGTTCCTTACAATGTTACCCAGATGCCATTACGAAAATTGAGTGCGAAGAAAATTGGAGCGTAACGCTCCACCCAATGCCGGGCAAAATCCGTGATGAAGATTTAGCGCAGATTGCCGAGCCAGATGCCATTACGAAACTTGAGTGCGAAGAAAATTAGGTGAGATTTGTTCGATACAAAAAGAGGAATGGCAGGCGCATACTTTGTGTATGTAACTGTCATTCCTCTTTGCAGCATCGGGCAAAGATTGCCTGATTTTCAAGCACGACTGTAGAGTTCTCACAAACAAAAAATGGCTCGCTTAATAGCGAGCCATTTTTAATGTTTGTGAGAACTAGTCTTCTTTTGCCATTCTCTTGTATACTGCATATCTTGCAGCCAGGTCGTCCTCTGCCTTAGCAAAGAGCTTCTCTGCCATTTCAGGGTAACCCTTCTGGAGCATCAGGTAACGATTCTCGCCCATCATGAAGTCCTTTACAGAACCGGTGGGTTCCTTGGAATCCAGAACAAACGGATTCTTACCTTCTTCCGCCAGTTCGGGGTTGAATCTCCACAGATGCCAATAACCGGTTTCCACTGCCTTCTTCTCTTCTGCGATGGAGTTACCCATACCGCCCTTTGCCTTGATACCATGGTTGATACAAGGAGCGTAAGCGATAATCAAAGAGGGACCCGGATATGCTTCTGCTTCCTTGATTGCCTTTAATGCCTGTGCCATGTTTGCGCCCAGAGCGATCTGTGCAACATAAACATAACCGTAGGTGGTAGCAATCATGCCCAAATCCTTCTTGCGAATCTTCTTACCGGAAGCTGCAAACTTCGCAACTGCTGCGGTGGGGGTAGCCTTGGAGGACTGACCGCCGGTGTTGGAGTAAACCTCGGTATCTACAACGAAGATGTTGATGTCTTCGCCGGATGCGATCACGTGGTCCAGACCACCGTAACCGATATCGTATGCCCAGCCGTCACCACCGAATACCCACTGAGAACGTTTCACCAGGAAGTCGGTTCTGTCAGCAATTTCCTTGATAGCAGGGTTGCTCATGTCAGCATCCTTAATGAGAGCTGCAATCTTGTCAGCTGCAGCCTTGGAGCCATTAGCGCAATCCTTCGCCTCAATCCATTCCTTGAATGCAGCAGCCAGTTCGGGAGAAACTGCATCCATTGCCTCGTTCATTCTGGCAGCCAAAGTCTGACGAATCTTCTTGTTTGCCATTACCATACCAAGACCGAATTCAGCATTGTCCTCAAAGAGGGAGTTTGCCCAAGCGGGACCTCTGCCATCTTCGTCCTTGCAGTAAGGCATGGACGGCGCAGAACCACCCCAGATAGAGGTACAACCGGTTGCGTTTGCAACCATCATTCTGTCACCGAAGAGCTGGGTAATCAGCTTAATATAAGGAGTCTCACCACAGCCTGCACATGCCCCGGAGAATTCCAGGTAAGGCATTGCAAACTGGGAGTTCTTGATGTTAGCGGATACATCTACCAGGTTCGCCTTGTTGGAAACCTTTTCGATGCCGTAGGTCCAGTTGGGTTCCTGTGCACTGGATACCTCGTCGATGGGCTTCATCACCAGAGCCTTGCCCTTGGGTGCGGGACATACGTTAGCACAAACGCCGCAACCCAGACAGTCAAGAGGAGATACCTGAATTCTAAATTCCAGACCATTAAAGTCCTTACCAATTGCCTTTAAGGTATCAAAGCCATTGGGTGCAGCTGCCTTCTCGTCTGCATCAACCAATACGG
>JAGALN010000222.1 GCA_017625185.1 Clostridia bacterium | reverse complement strand
TTATTCAAAACTCCTTGCGAGTAAGCGTACAACCGATTTGACGGGAAGAAAGGAAGAAACCAATGAATATTCAAGCACAAATGAAAGAAAAAATTGCTGCTGTTTTGAAGGCGGCGTTTGAGAAGGCACAAATGGACGGAACTCTACCTCAGGCAGAGGTGCCTGCACTGGAAGAACTGATTCGTCTGGAGGTTCCTAAGGATAAGCAGCATGGGGACTTTGCCTGCAACCTCGCCATGGTTCTGGCAAAAACGCTACACATGGCACCCCGTGCTATCGCCGATGCTCTGACTGCCCATATCGACCTTGATGCCGATATGGAAAAGATTGAGGTTGCCGGAGCGGGATTCATCAATTTTTATCTGTCTTCTCACTGGCTCTATGAAACCATGGAGCAGATTGAAAACCAGGGTGAAAATTACGGTAAAATCAATTTAGGACAGGGCAAGAAGGTCATGGTGGAGTTTGTTTCCGCCAACCCCACCGGTCCCATGCACATGGGAAATGCCCGTGGCGGTGCGCTGGGCGATTGCTTGGCGGCAGTGCTGGAATATGCCGGCTATGATGTAACTCGGGAGTTTTATATTAACGATGCCGGAAACCAGATTGAAAAGTTCGGGAACTCCCTAAACGCCCGGTACATTCAGGCACTCAAGGGAGAAGACGCCGTGGAATTTCCCGAGGACGGCTATCACGGGGATGATATCAAGGAACACGCCAAGGCGTTTATTGCCATCCATGGGGACAAGTTCCTAGACGCCGAGGAAGCGGAACGGAAAGCTGCTTTGGTTGACTATGCTCTGGAAAAGAACATTGCCGCTCTCAAAGAGGATTTGGAACGCTACCGCATCTATTATGATGTCTGGTTCCGGGAAAGTACCCTTCATGATTCCGGTGCGGTCAAGAATGCTATCCAAAAGCTGACTGACAACGGCTATACCTATGAAGAGGATGGGGCACTCTGGCTCAACTGCGAGAAGATGGGTATGGAGAAAAACGAGGTTCTGGTCCGCCAGAACGGGATTCCCACCTACTTTGCCGCAGACATTGCATACCATATGAATAAGCTGGAAGAACGTGGATACGATTGGGCAATCAACATCTGGGGTGCAGACCACCACGGCCATGTGGCACGAATGAAGAATGCTCTGGATGCAGTAGGCTCCGACGGCAGCCGTCTGGACGTTGTCCTGATGCAGCTGGTTCGGCTGATGCGGGACGGAGAGGTCGTAAGAATGTCCAAACGGACAGGAAAAGCGATTACCCTCTCTGATTTGTTAGAGGATATCAGTGTGGATGCGGCACGGTTCTTCTTCAATATGCGGAGTGCCGGCAGCCATCTGGATTTCGATTTGGGATTGGCGGCAGAGCAGAGCAATGAAAACCCGGTGTTCTATGTCCAGTATGCCCATGCAAGAATTTGCAGTATTTTGCGGATTCTGGAGGAAGAGGGAGTGAAGGTTCTGCCTTATGGGGATGTGAAGGCGGAGCTTTTGACCGAGCCGGAGGCGTTGTCCCTCTTAAAGAAGTTAAGCGACCTGCCCGGGGAAATCGCTGCGGCGGCAAAGGCTTTGGAGCCGGCACGGCTGACCCGGTATATCATGGAGCTTGCGGCAGAGTTCCACACCTTCTATACCGCTTGTCGGGTTCGGGTGGAGGATGCTGATTTGATGAATGCCCGGTTGAAGCTGGTTGATAGTACCAGAATCGTGTTAAAGAGCGTGCTGACCATGCTGAAAATTTCGGCACCAGAAAAGATGTAAGGAGAGAGGTTATGTTAAAAAGAGGCATTGCGACATTCTTGGCATTTTGCAGCATTCTCTGGGGGACTGCCTTTGCCACAGAACCGCAACCGATGATTATTGACGCACAATTTTATACCGGTACCCTGTATTACTGTGATCCGGAGGGCGGACAACTGGTCTTGAAGAATGTAAACGCCATGGGGAACACCAATCAGGAGAATACCAAGACTGCCCTAGAGGCAGAGTATACCGAGCTTCCCGTTGCCGGGCCTATCACCATGAAGGACGGAACCGCCATTTCTCTTGGGGAATGTAACTATTATCCGGATAGCGAGGTTCGGGTTCTGATTACCCGGAGCAGTGACGGCGTTTTGCGGGTAATGCAGATGAGATTTCTTTGATTTTTACATGAAAAAAGGAGGAAGGTAGATGAAATTCTGGAAAAAGAAAGTGGCAATGCTCCTTTTCTTGATTTTGTTGATATTGCCCATATCGGTAACCGTCTATGGCGAAGATACTGTAACAGAAACAGAGATTTCCGTCGACCCGGAGCAATTGACCGGAGAGCAGGCAAATTCATTGATTCGTGCGGTGGTGAAACACCTGGAAATCTACGGACGATACGAAGAAATTGATAAAGCGGGACTTTATCAAACTGCATTGAACAAACTTGTTACCGATAATCCTATTTTGTATCACACCGCACTGAAAGCCATGCTGGAATCAGTAGATGAGCATTCTGAATATTACACCGCAGAGGAGGCAGAGGTTCTCTGGCAGAATGTCAGTGGTGAGATTACCACCGGCATCGGCGTTACCATCGAGTTTACTGAAAAGTACGGTGCGGTGGTGGCATCGGTGATTCCTGATACACCGGCAGACCGTGCCGGAATTCGGGTTGGGGATGTGCTGATTAGCGCCGACGGCGTCTCCTTGCTTGGCTTAAAGTCAGAAACCATCTTGAGCATGATTCGGGGAGAGGCCGGGACCACTGTTGTTGTAGAAGTGGAGCGAGGCGGTGCAACCATCAGCTTTACCATGGTGCGGGAGCCACTGATTGGTACCTCTGTTGAATATGAAATTTTCGAAGAAGAGGACAACAAGGCAATGCTTATCCGTGTCTATGGATTTCTTTCCAACACGGCGGAGAAGTTTAAGGACGCCTTAAACGAGGCAAAAAAGAACAAAATTGAAAACTTGATTATTGACTTGCGTGATAACGGCGGCGGACTTTTGGATCAGGCAATTGCCATGGCGGACTGCTTTGTCCCCGAAGGCGAAATCATTACCACAGAGGACCAGAAAGTCCAGTTATTCAACAAGGTTTATAAAGGGAGCAAGGGAAAGAAGGAAAAGTATAATATCGTTCTATTAATGAATGAGTATTCCGCCAGTGCCTCCGAAGTGTTCGGGGCGGCACTTCGGGAAAACGAGCTTGCGATTATCGTGGGAACCCAATCCTACGGCAAGGGCACCATACAGACCATCAGCAATCTTCAGACCGGCGGTGCCATCAAGTACACCATGGGTTTTTACTTAACACCCAAGGGAAATAACATCAATAAGATCGGTCTTACTCCGGATATCTTGGCGGAAAACAGTAAGGTAAAGATGGATCCGGAGCATTTCGGGAAGTTCGGTTATGACACCGTATATCAGGAGGGCGACAAGGATAGCGAGGTGCTGATTGCCAAACAGATTCTGGATTTCTTTGGTCTGTATCGGGGAGAACTCAATGAGGAGTATGACCGGGATTTGTACTATGCAGTCTATGCGTTCCAGGAACAAATGAATCTGTACCCTTATGGCGTTCTGGATCTGACCACACAGCTTCAGCTCCGGAATCAGCTTGGAATTTCCGAAATGGTCCACGATGACCAGTTGAATGAGGCCTTTGCGTACTTTGATATGGCGGTGCCCGGTAACGGACAAGAATAAGATTTTAAATTTTTTGATAGATACAATGGATTAGGAGGATTTTTATGAAAACAATCAAAGTAGAACCTTTAACCCATGTGGCTTTTGCACCTTTTGGACAGTTTTATACCATGGGAACACCGGAGGGACATGCCCTCTGTGGAGAAATCCATCGGTTTTTTCCGGACCGTTTGGTGGCAGATAGCAACCACCGGGTAGGGTATTCTCCCATTCTGGTGAAGAAACCGGAGAAGATGGTCATTACCCAACAGGAATACCATACCACCACATGGGAGATGATTCTTCCTTTGAATGATGACATGATTCTTCATGTGGCACCGGCATCGGCAGGAACCCCGGTAACCGACCTTGCCAAGGCATTTCTGGTTCCCAAGAACACCTTGATTAAGATGAATGCGGCAATCTGGCATCTGGCACCTCTCCCTGCTAATGCAGAAGAGCTGACCGCTATGATTATTTTGCCAGAGTGCACCTATGCAAATGACTGTACTGTGGTGGACTTAAAGCCGGAACAACAGTTTGAGATTGTGAAATAAAGACCATACAGGAGGAAAGAAGAATGAATCAATATATCGGACATACCAATCAAGTTTATGGAGTAGAAGAAATGCGCCTCTCCGGCGGCAAGGCTGACGGGATGCGGATGCTTTATGTGAGAAACGGTAAGGGGCTGGAGTTCTGGGTGTCGGTAGACCGTTGTGCGGATATTTCCAGGGCTTCCTTAAATGGTGATAATTTTGCGTATTTTTCGCCCTGCGGCTATGTATCTCCCAAGTATTATGATAAGAACGGCGGCTTTTTAAAGTCCTTCACTGCCGGTTTCTTTACCACCTGTGGTCTTAATAATGTTGGTGCTCCTTGCGTGGACAATGGGGAAGAATTGCCGACACACGGTAATATTTCCAATGTTCCTTGTGAAAATATCGGCCATTGGATTGCCGATGACGGGATTCACATCAAGGCAATCGTCCGGGATGCGGCAATTTTTGCCGATCAGCGGATTCTGGAGCGGGAGTATATCGTATCCCTGGAGAAGAATGAAATCCAATTGATTGATAAAATCCATAACATCGGTCAAACCGATGCACCGATAGAGGTTCTGTATCATTGTAACATGGGTTATCCGCTCTTATCCGAGAATGCAGAGATTTCCATTCCCTCAACCGAAGTAGAACCGGTCACCGAATTTGCTAAGGAGAACATTGCAAATTGGCGTGTGGTGGAAAAACCGCAAAGAGGGATCGATGAGATGTGTTATTATCATACCATGACCGGAAAGCCGGAAATTTCTATCTACAACCCTGATATCAACAAGGGTCTTGCCATTTCCTATGACACAACCGAGCTTCCCTATTTCCTCCAGTGGAAGCTGATGGGCGAGCGGGACTATGTTATGGGATTAGAACCCGGGAACTGCAGAACCGATGGCAGAGATGTGATGCGGGAAAAGGGAATCCTGGAAATCTTAAAGCCGGGGGAAACCAAAACCCATCATATTACCTTTACTTTTATTGAAAAATAGGTATTGCCGATGCGGGTTGTGCTTATACTAAACTAGAACGAATCGAGGACGGAACTGAACCATGAGAATTTTGTTTATGGGAACCCCGGATTTTGCGGTGCCCTGCCTGACGGCTTTGGTTGAGGCGGGACATACTTTGGTGGGAGCAGTTTCCCAACCGGACCAACCAAAGGGAAGAGGTCATAAGCTACAGCCACCCCCGGTCAAGGCAAAGGCTTTGGAATATAACATTCCCGTTTTTCAGCCGACCACCTTAAGGGACGGTGGGTTTCAGGCAGTCTTGGACGAAACCAAGCCAGAGCTGATTGCGGTGGTAGCTTATGGAAAAATTCTACCCAAATATATCCTGGACTATCCCAGGTACGGTTGTGTGAATGTCCATGGCTCCCTTCTGCCCAAATATCGCGGTGCGGCACCCATTCAGTGGAGCGTCATCAACGGCGAGAAAACAACTGGCATTACCACCATGTATATGGCGGAGGGGTTGGACACCGGGGATATGATTTTAAAGGCCCAAACTGAGATTGGAGAGACCGAAACTTATGGAGAACTCCATGACAGACTTTCCCTGATGGGAGCCGAACTTTTGGTCAAGACGGTAGAACAATTGGAAAAGGGTATTGCAGAACGGGAAGAACAGAACGATGCAGAATCCTGCTATGCCCCCATGCTCAATAAGGAAACCGGGCATATTGATTGGACAAAATCCGGAAGAGAAATCCTAAACCTGATTCGGGGTACCAATCCCTGGCCCATGAGCTTTTCTCTCTATAAGGGCACGCCAATGAAATTGATCGTTGCAACTATGGCGGAAAGGACGGGCAGGATAGGAGAAATCCTATCTGCTGATAAGACGGGAATCTGTATTGCTTGTGGAGATGGCAGTATTCTGGTCAAGGAAATCCAGATGCAGGGGAGTAAGCGGATGGATGTGGCAAGTTACCTCAACGGCCACGAAATCCAAGTGGGGACTATTTTGGAATAAAGGAGAAAACCCAAATGTTTATGCCATATTATTATTTCGACTGGACCTACCTAATTCTTATTCCGGCGGTGATTCTGTCCCTTTGGGCACAGAGCAATGTGAACAACACCTTCCGGAAATATGCAAAGGTACAAAGCCGAAGAGGAAGTACCGGAGCCGAGATTGCCAGGAGGATTTTGGACATGAACGGCTTGTATCAGGTGAAGGTGGAACGGGTTGCAGGAAATTTGAGTGACCACTTCGACCCCAAAACCAATGTGGTACGACTATCGGACAGCACCTATGCCGATACCTCTGTGGGGGCTATCGGTGTAGCCGCTCATGAAGTGGGGCATGCCATCCAGCATGCCACGGGATACGCACCCATCCGGCTGCGAAACAGCATTGTTCCGGCAGTCAATATCTGCAATATGCTATCCATGCCGATTTTGTTGGTAGGACTCCTCTTTGGCAGTGCCGGCGGGATTTTCCCATCTTTGATTGATGTAGGGATTTTGCTTTTTTCGGCAACTGTACTCTTTCAGTTGATTACCCTGCCGGTAGAGTTCAATGCCAGCCGGCGTGCCCTTGCTACGCTGCGAGGGCAGCATCTTTTGGATGATCAGGAGGCAGACGGTGCTGCAAAGGTGCTTAGGGCAGCGGCTCTGACCTATGTGGCGGCAGCAGTCAGCTCGAGTGTGAGTCTGCTCCG
>JAGALN010000221.1 GCA_017625185.1 Clostridia bacterium | reverse complement strand
CTGCCGAGCAGCAAACGGAAAAATTGGAAAAGGAACTTGAAAATCTCAATGATCCGGAGTATCTCGAAAAAATTGCCCGTGAGAAACTTGGCTTGGTTCGTCCCAATGAACGTGTTTTTGTGGACGCCAATCAGAGCGAAGTAAACAGCGATTAGAAATTATTTATCAAAGCCGCTCCTTGGAGCGAAAATTTATACTATATATCGGGGATTGCACCCCAGGAAAGGGTTATGAAAAAGAATGCAGCAGATTGAAGTAGGTTTGGTTGTTGAAGGAAAGGTTACGGGGATTGCCGCTTTTGGCGCTTTTGTTGAACTGGAAGGGGGCAAAACCGGGTTGGTTCATATTTCTGAGATTGCCTCGGAATATGTCAATGATATCAACCAACACCTGAAAGAGGGGCAAGTGGTCAAAGTCAAGGTTATTGGAACGGATAAGGGAAAAATCAGTCTGTCCATCAAGCAGACGGAGGCTGCCGGAAACGCTCTCAAAAAGGAACGGAGAAATCATCGGTCTAAACGGCAGGAAACTCGCTTTAAGCAGGAACGAGACCCTAAGCAACCGCCGGAAGAGTTTGAATTTGCACATAAACGAAAAGAAGATATGTCTTTTGATGATATGCTGCAGAAATTCAAGCAGGATAGTGACGAGAAGTTTCAGGATTTGAAGCGGAGTAACGAAGTAAAGCGTAGCGGAGGATATAAGCGCGCATATTAAATACGTCGGTTTCCTTGGAAAGGATGAGTGAAAATGACCGGAGCAGCTATTGTTTGGTTCATTGCCGCAGTAATTTTCGGTTTGATTGAGGGATTGACTGTTTCCCTTGTATCTATCTGGATGGCTGTTGCTTCTGTTTGCGCTGCAATTGCGGCTGCACTGGGTGGCAACATTCTTGTGCAAGTTCTGGTTTTTCTCTTGGTTTCCATCATTCTTTTGATTGCCACAGTGCCTCTTTCCAAGCGGTTTCATGAGAAAAAGCTGGTAAAAACCAATGCCGATCGGTTGATTGGCGTAGAAGCGGTTGTTGTGGAACGGGTTGATCCTATTGACAATAAAGGTAAGATAAAGGTGATGGGACAAATTTGGTCAGCTACCGATGCGAATTATGGGACCTTGGAAATCGGTGAAAAAGTTGTAGTACAATCCATTGAGGGTGTACATGCTATTGTAGAGAAACTATCATTGTCTTAACCAGAGAAAGGATGAATGTTATGGGTTTTATAATTGGTTTTCTCGTTGTTTTAATTCTGCTGATTTTGTCCTGTATTAAAATTGTTCCTCAGGCAAATTCCTATGTTATTGAAAGACTTGGTGCCTACCACGCTACATGGGGTGTTGGATTGCATTTGAAACTCCCCATGATTGAACGTATTGCAAAAAGGGTAAGCCTGAAAGAGCAGGTTGTGGATTTTCCGCCCCAACCGGTTATTACAAAGGATAACGTAACCATGCAGATTGATACGGTGGTTTATTTCCAGATTACCGACCCGAAGTTATTTACCTATGGGGTTGATATGCCGATGTCAGCAATTGAAAACTTGACTGCGACCACCTTGCGTAACATTATTGGCGATATGGAGTTGGATGAAAGCTTGACTTCTCGTGATGTTATCAATACTCAGATGCGTTCTATTTTGGACGAGGCTACCGACCCGTGGGGGATTAAGGTGAATCGTGTCGAGTTAAAGAACATCATCCCGCCCTCCGGAATCCGTGAGGCGATGGAAAAGCAGATGAAGGCAGAGCGGGAACGCCGAGAAGCAATTCTTCGTGCTGAAGGTGAAAAGAAGTCTGCTGTCTTGGTTGCTGAAGGTGAAAAGGAGTCCCGAATTCTTCAGGCGGAAGCGGAAAAACAGTCTCAAATTCTGAAAGCGGAAGCAGAAAAGGAAGCGGCAATCCGAATTGCGGAGGGTGAGGCGCAGGCGATTTTAGAGGTGCAGAAGGCAACTGCTGAAGGTTTGCGGATGCTCAATGAGGCAAACCCTACCGAAAAGGTCGTTGCCATAAAGAGCCTGGAGGCCTTTGGAAAGGCGGCCGATGGAAAAGCTACCAAAATTATTATTCCGTCGGAAATTCAAGGCCTTGCGGGGCTGGTCACCAGTATTAAGGAGCTTGCCGCAGATTCGAAGGAAGAAAAGTAACAGATTGATAGAGTCGGGAGGGAAGAGGCCTCCTGACTTTTGTAAGGTATATTTACACCAGAAAAAGGTTTAGGAGGATTTTTTGTATGTCAGGACATTCCAAGTGGGCAACCATCAAACGAAAAAAAGGTGCAATTGATGCAAAGCGTGGTAAAATTTTTACCAAAATCGGCAGGGAGCTGATGGTTGCAGTCAAAGAAGGGGGGCCCGATCCGGATTCCAACTCCAAATTGCGTGACGTTATCGCAAAGGCAAAAGCAAATAACATGCCCAACGATAATATCACCAGAAGTATTAAAAAGGCTTCTGGTGAAGGCAGCACCAGTGAATATTTTGAGATGGTTTATGAAGGATATGGACCTAGCGGTATTGCTGTAATCGTTGAAACCCTCACTGATAACAAGAATAGAACCGCAGGAGATTTGCGTCATTATTTTGACAAAAACGGCGGTAACCTCGGTCAAAACGGATGCGTCAGCTTTATGTTTGATCGGAAGGGGTTGATTGTGATCGAAAAGGCAGACGGGGTTGACGAAGATACCCTGATGATGGATGCTTTGGAGGCTGGCGCTGACGATTTCAATGTAGAAGATGAGTGCTACGAGGTACTGACTGCAGTTGAGAATTTCAGCACAGTGCGTGAAGCGTTGGAGAAATCCGGTTATCATTTTGTTCAGGCTGAAATTAACTACATTCCCCAGACAACAACAGCCTTAGATGACCCCGAGGCTGTCACAAAAATGGAAAAACTGATTGATATGCTGGAAGAAAACGATGATGTCCAGAATGTTTATCACACCTGGGAGATGCCGGACGAAGCCTAAAAGACAGACAGGAGAGGACGTTTTGAAACGTCCTCTCTTTGATAAACAAGCAAGAAAGGGAGGGGTACCATGCCTACATTCGTGCATACTGGGGATGTCCATCTGGATACGCCATTCTCTGCAAATTTTTCACAAAAGCAGATGCAGATACGACGGCGTGAGGTTATGCAAACCTTCCGTTCTATTGTTTTGGCTGCAAAGGATAAGGATTTTTTGTTGATTAGCGGTGATTTGTTTGACGGGCAATTTGTTTCTGCCGACACCATCTCATTTGTGAAACGTTGTTTTGCGGAGATTCCTGACACGCAAATTCTTATGGTTGCCGGCAACCACGACCCTTATCTTCCTGATTCGGTTTATGCAACTGAGTTTTGGGGGGATAATGTCCATATTTTTGGCACAGAATGGGAGTTTTTCGATTTTCCGGAAAAAAAGACCCGGGTTCATGGCAGAAGTTTTCGTGCCCCTCATGAAGAAATTTCCCTTATGAAAGAAATCTCCCTTGCCGATGGGTGGTGTAACCTGATGCTTCTTCATGGCGAAATTGTTGCTGTTGGAGGGGAAAGCTCTTATAATCCCATCGAAAAAAACGCCCTGGCAAGGTGTGGGGTTGACTATGTTGCCTTGGGGCATATCCACCAGCGCAGTTCCCTTGCCCGTTTGGACGGAGTTTATTATGCTTATTGCGGAATTCCCGAGGGACGTGGATTTGATGAAGAAGGAGAAAAGGGATAT
>JAGALN010000220.1 GCA_017625185.1 Clostridia bacterium | reverse complement strand
TGATTATTTCGTTGTTTTTTCCACGGATTGCTATGACAATCCGAGGACTTCAAAAAGGAGGTGCTGATTCGGTATGACTTCAAAAAGCCGTTGGTTTCAGGCGGTTGATTTGTTCTATCTTGCCATGATGCTTCTGCCGATTCTGGCATTGATTGTTCTGGAGGTCTTGACCAATCCTCCCACAACGGGCATTGCCATTTCCGGTGCAAGGATTTATTTTACTGTTCCCATGCCCATCCAGAATCTACCCGTTACCGAATCCCAGGTGAATTCCCTGGCGGTACTCATTTCAGTTCTGGGGTTGTGTCTGTTCCTGACCCATGGAATTACTGGGAAAGACTTATTGACCCGGCACCATATTGCAGAATTTCTGGTGGAGAAGGCGCAAGGCTTGGTAGATGGAAATATGGGTAAGTATTTTTCTGGCTTCGCTCCCTTTATCGGCGCCATTTTGATTTTGTCGGCATTTTCCAGCTTGCTCTCCTTGTTCGGGTTATACCCGCCCACCTCGGATGTGAACATCGTTGGCGGCTGGGCGATTTTGGTCTTTATCCTGATTACCTATTACAAGGCAATCTGCGGGCCGGTTCAGTATATGAAGTCCTTTGGGGATCCAGTTCCTTTTCTGGCACCGCTTAACATCATCAGTGAGGTGGCAACACCCATTTCCATGGCGTTTCGTCACTACGGGAATGTGTTATCCGGTGCGGTCATTTCGGTGCTGGTGGCAACGGGACTTCAAGGGCTGTCTTCCATGATATTCGGCTTTTTGCCGGGGTGGCTTGGAGAGATTCCCTTTTTGCAGGTGGGACTTCCTGCTATTTTATCCATCTACTTTGATGTTTTCAGCGGTTTGCTGCAGGCATATATATTTGCTATGCTGACCATGCTCTATGTATCGGGCGGCTTCCCGGCAGAGCTCTATGAAAAAAAGAAAATGAAGAAACTATCACATAAAAAATTAGTTGGAGGGAATTAACATGTTAGAAATTGCGATTGCTATTATTTTGGGTTGTTGCGCGCTGGGCGCAGGCACGGCGATGATTGCCGGTATCGGACCCGGTATTGGTGAAGGTAATGCGGTTGCCAAGGCTTGTGAAGCCATCGGTCGTCAGCCGGAGTGCAAGGGTGATGTCACCACCACCATGCTGATGGGCTGTGCCATTGCGGAAACCACCGGTCTTTATGCACTGGTTATTGCGATTCTGCTGATCTTCGTAGCACCCAATCTGCTTGTGAATATTCTCATGGGCATCGTAGGCTAAAATTCTGTTTGGAGTGAATGAACCATGCAATCTTTGGAAGTGATTTCTGTCAATTTGTGGCAGATTCTGATTTCTTTGGTAAATCTCTTGATTCTCTTCCTGATCATCAAGAAGTTCCTCTTTGGTCCGGTGAAGAAGATGCTGGCGAAGCGTCAGGCGGAGCTGGATGAACGGTATCAAGCTGCCGATGCGGCAAAGGCTCGGGCGGAACAAGATGAAATGTACTGGAACGAGAAAAAGATAGGTGCTGATGCGGAAGCGGATGCGATTTTGCAGCGGGCAACCGAGAACGCCAAGCTTCGGAGTGATAAGATTTTGGAAGATGCCAAAGCGTCGGCAGACGGGATTGTCCGCCAGGCAGAGACCGAGGCGGAACTGGAACGCCGGAAGGCAGAGGAGGGTATGAAACGGGAAATTGTGGACGTTTCTGCCGCCTTGACCGAGAAACTCTTGGCACGGGAATTCAAATTAGAGGATCATCGCAGTTTGATTGATTCTGTGATTGAAACCATAGGAGAAAACCACCATGCAAATAAATAGGGAATATGCCGAGGCGCTTTTTCTGCTCTCTGCAGAAGAAAATTGCAAAGAAGAAATTGCAGAGGCTCTCTCGGTGATGGAAACGACGTTTATGGAAAACCCCGCTTACATGGAGCTCCTTTCTTCGCCGGCAATCCCGGTGGAGGAGCGTTTGACGTTGATTGATCATGCGTTTTCTTCCCTGCCTCAGTATGCAGTTTCCTTTTTAAAGCTCCTTTGCGAGCGGACGTACATCCGCAGCTTTCCCGAAATGGTAAAAACTTATCGGGAGCTGGTGGAGGATGCAGGGAATGTATCCACTGCCAAGGTAACCAGTGCGGTGGAGTTGACCGAGGAAGAAGTGGAAACCCTGACCCAAAAGCTGGAAACCATGTATGGGCATACCATTGTGGTGGAAACCGAGGTAGATAGCAGCCTCTTAGGCGGGATTGTGATTGAAATAGACGGGAAGGTTATTGACGCAAGCCTGCGTCGCCGCCTCTCGGATGTAAAGGATGTGATCGGCAAATGAGTGCAAGACCTGAAGAAATCAGCAGCATCATAAAAGAACAAATTAGGAATTACGAGGCAAAAATCGAAATGCGGGAAACCGGCACTGTCATCCTGGTAGGTGACGGCATTGCTCGGGTTTACGGTCTTCGTGAATGTATGGCAAGCGAGCTTTTGGAGTTTGAAGATGGAAGCTTCGGCATGGCACAGAACCTGGAGAACGAAACCGTGTCGGTAGCACTTCTTTCTGATAACAACAATATCAAAGAGGGCTCCATAGTCAAGAGAACCGGGCGAGTTGTGTCCGTTCCGGTAGGTGATGCGTTATTGGGTCGTGTGGTGGATGCTCTGGGGAACCCCATTGATGGAAAAGGTCCCATTGCGACCACAGAAGAACGGCCCATTGAGTCAGAGGCACCCGGCATCATTGAGAGAAAGAGTGTTTCGGTTCCCTTGCAGACAGGTATCAAGGCAATCGACAGTATGATTCCCATTGGCAGAGGTCAGCGTGAGCTGATTATCGGTGACCGGCAGACGGGGAAAACGGAAATCGCCATTGATACCATCATCAACCAGAAGAATTCCGATGTCATCTGTATCTATGTGGCAATCGGTCAAAAGAACTCTTCGGTGGTACAGCTGACCAATGAGCTGACTCGCATGGGAGCCATGGAATATACCATTGTAGTTGCCGCATCCGCATCCGAGTCGGCACCCCTTCAGTATGTGGCACCCTATTCCGGGTGCGCCATGGCAGAGTATTTCAGAGAACAGGGCAAAGATGTTCTCATTATCTATGATGATCTGTCCAAGCATGCGGTGGCATACCGTGCTCTGTCCTTGCTGATTCGTCGTCCTCCGGGTCGTGAGGCATATCCGGGCGATGTCTTCTATCTCCATTCGAGATTGTTGGAGCGTGCCGCTTGTGTGGCAGAAGAATACGGCGGCGGTTCCATTACCGCCTTGCCCTTGATTGAGACCCAGGCGGGGGATGTATCGGCGTATATTCCAACCAATGTCATTTCCATTACTGACGGACAGATCTTCTTAGAAACCGAGTTGTTTCATGCCGGTGTTATGCCTGCAATCAACCCGGGCATTTCGGTGAGCCGTGTGGGTGGTTCGGCACAGCTCAAGGCAATGAAGAAGGTCTCCGGCGAATTGAAGCTTCTCTATTCCCAGTATCGGGAGCTCCAGTCCTTTGCCCAGTTCGGCAGTGACCTGGATGCTGATACCAAGGCAAGACTTGCCCTGGGTGAGAGAATTGTGGAAGTCTTAAAGCAGGATCGGAACAGCCCGGTTCGGGTAGGTTGTCAGGTTGCCATCATCTATGCGGCAATCAATGGCTATTTGAATGAGGTTCCGGTAGAGAAGATCAAGGAATACGAACAGACCTTGTATGAAAGACTGGAAAATGAATATAGTTCCTTGTTGGAACGGTTCGAGGCAGGCTATGCCGAGGATGCGGACTTTACATTGCTCAAAGAAGCCTTGGGCAAAATGCAGAGGTGAGATAAATGGGTGCTGACATCAAAAAACTCCGGGGCAGAATCAAGAGTATCGACTCTACCCTGCACCTGACCAAAGCAATGGGATTGGTGGCATCTTCGAAAATCAAGCGTGCCACCGAGGCTATGCTCAAGGGCAGAGAGTATGAAAACGCCATCAATGACGGCATTTCTGCTCTGGCGGGAAGTAGTGAATGTAGGAAGAGTCCCTATATGCAAAAGCGGGACACCCACCGTCTTTGTTTGATTGTCATTGCGGGGGATCGTGGTCTTGCCGGCGGTTATAATGCCAACCTCTTCCGCCTTGCCAGGGAGTACGAGGCAGAACGGGTGATTCCCATCGGGAAACGTGCCTGTGAAAAGTACGGCAAGGAGATTAAGCTGGCTGAGGACTTCAGTTATACAGATGCCGCCGCTATGGCAAGGGAGATTGCCTCTGGCTTTTGTGAGGGTGAGTTCGATCAGGTGGGTATCATTTGCACCAAGTATGTATCCATCATGTCCCAGGAGGCACAAATCAAGTGGATTCTTCCTTTGGAACAAAGGGAGGATACCCCCTCGCACAGCGTCCTTTTCGAGCCGGATGAAATGACAATTTTGAATGCGGCGATTTTCGAGTATCTGGCAGCACGGATTGTGGCGGCAGTGCGGGAGAGTTATGCCTCCGAGGTTGCGGCACGGCGGTTTGCCATGGATTCGGCAGGGAAGAATGCCCAGCAGATGCTGGATGACCTGCAGCTCAAGTATAACCGTGCACGGCAGGGTGCCATTACCCAGGAGATTACAGAGATTGTCGCAGGCAGTGATGTATAATTGACTGCGAAAGGAGGAAATACAAATGGAAGTTTCAGCAAAAGGCGTTGTTGCACAGGTTATGGGGCCTGTGGTTGACGTTAGCTTTGAAGAAGGCAGCTTGCCTGCCATCTATAATGCCCTTACCATGGAGATTGGCGAGCGAACTCTCACGGTCGAGGTGGCACAACACATTGGGGATAATGTGGTGCGTTGTATTGCCATGGCGTCTACCGACGGACTCAAGCGGGGCACGACCGTAACCGATACCGGAAAGGCAATCAGCGTTCCGGTGGGGCGGGAAACCCTGGGCAGAATTTTTAATGTTCTGGGCGATACCGTGGACAACAAGCCGGCTCCCGAGACCAAAGAGCGGTGGAACATCCACAGACCGGCTCCGGAATATGCAGACCTGTCCACTTCTACCGATATTTTTGAAACCGGGATCAAGGTTATCGACCTGATTTGCCCCTACTCCAAGGGTGGTAAAATCGGCTTGTTCGGCGGTGCCGGCGTGGGAAAAACCGTCTTGATTATGGAGCTGATTAACAACATCGCCAAGCAGCACGGCGGACTTTCCGTTTTTACCGGTGTTGGGGAGCGTACCCGTGAGGGTAATGACTTATATAACGAAATGAAAGAGTCCGGGGTTTTGAGTAATACCACTCTGGTCTACGGTCAGATGAACGAGCCCCCTGGTGCCAGAATGAGAGTGGGTCTGTCCGGACTTACCATGGCGGAATATTTCCGGGATGAAGAAGGACAGGATGTCCTTTTGTTCATCGATAATATCTTCCGGTTTACCCAGGCAGGCTCCGAGGTATCGGCACTTCTGGGACGGATGCCCTCGGCGGTAGGCTATCAGCCTACCCTTGCCAATGAAATGGGTACCCTCCAGGAGCGGATTACCTCTACCAAAAAGGGGTCCATTACCTCGATTCAGGCAGTGTATGTGCCGGCGGATGACTTAACCGACCCGGCTCCGGCTACCACCTTTGCCCATCTGGACGCAACCACGGTCCTTTCCCGTAACATTGCATCTCAGGGTATCTACCCGGCAGTTGACCCCCTGGAATCCACCAGCCGGATTCTCTCTCCCGAGATTCTGGGCGAGGAGCACTACACCGTTGCCCGTGAGGTGCAGCGGATTCTCCAGCGGTATCAGGAATTGATGGATATCATTGCTATCATGGGTATGGATGAACTCTCTGATGAGGATAAGCTCCTGGTACAGCGGGCAAGAAAGATTCAAAGATTCCTGTCCCAGCCCTTCTTTGTTTCGGAGAAGTTTACCGGTATCGAGGGAACCTATGTTCCCCTTTCCGAAACCATCCGTGGTTTTAAAGAAATCATCGAGGGTAAGCATGATGACCTGCCCGAGTCGGCGTTCCTCTTTGTGGGAACCATTGACGAGGCGGTAGAAAAAGCCAAAAAGATAAAGGAAGAACAGTAATATGCGAAACTTCCATTTGCAAATAGCAACCCCCGATGGACTTGTGTTCGACGGCGCGGCCGTGGGCCT